>VXMR01000059.1 GCA_009841005.1 Gemmatimonadales bacterium | reverse complement strand
CTCCGTGTCCATCCGGACATGGAGCATCGAACTGTTCGTCTTCATCCGAACCTCCCGTATCTCAATTGCGATGCAAGTTGGCTTTGCTGCCTCATCCGGTCAACTCGGGGGGCCGGCGGCGGGATCGTCCGTCCGTGTCTGGGGAGTCATTCGGTCTCTATACTTATGGCGTCCCACAGGAGCCTGACAGGAGGCAGACATGTTTCGCGCCAACGCGGCCACATCTGCGGTCACATCGATTCCCGCCCTTCGTCTCGCCTTTCGTTCCGCCCTTCGCCCCGCCTTCTTCGCGACCGCCGCAGCCCTCATGGTCGGTTGCGCGGCGGATGGCGGTGGAGACGCGACCGAGGGAGGCGGAGTCGCCACCGGCGCGGTCGCCTACGAGGGGGCGCGCGTGATCGCGGGCGACGGTTCGGTCATCGAGTCCGGTGTATTCGTAGTTGAAGCGGGACAGTTTGCCGCGGTCGGGGCGAGCGGGGAGGTCGAGGTGCCGGACGGCGCGCAGCGGGTGGACCTGTCCGGCAAGACGGTCATGCCCGCGATCGTGAACGCGCACCTCCACCTTTCCTCCGAGCGCGACGAGCGGATCGAGCAACTCCAGCACATGGCGTACTACGGGGCGGGGGCCGTCGTGAGCCTCGGCACCGAGACCGGCGGCATCGGAATCGAGATGCGCGACGAAGTCATCCCGGACGCGGCGCGCGCGAAGACGGCTGACCGCGGGATCACCACGGCCGAGCCCGGCCGTTCCGATGCCCCCTACTGGATCGCGACGGAGGAAGAGGGGCGGGCTGCGGTCCGCGAACTGGCGGAGCGGCAGGCCGACATAGTGAAGATTTGGGTCGACAACCGCGGAGGGCGCTACGAGCAGCTCTCCTCGGAACTTTACGGCGCGATCATCGACGAGGCGCACCGGCACGGGCTCATGGTCACCGCCCACATCTTCTACTTGGAGGACGCCAAGGAACTCCTGCGCGCAGGCGTGGACGTGTTCGCGCACGGCGTGCGGGATCTCGACGCGGATGACGAACTCATGGAACTGTGGGCCGAGCGTCCGGAGGTCGTCCTCGTCCCCAACCTCCCCGGGCCGGGAGTGGCGCTCGACCTGAGCTGGCTCAGCGGCACCGTGCCCGCCGACCGGCTGGTCGAGATGCAGGCGGCGTCCGTGGACAATCCCGGTGCGCAGGAGTTCTTCGGCATCCAGGCGCGGAATCTCGCCCGCTTCGCCGAGGCCGGCATCAGGATCTCGTTCGGCACCGATGGCAACGCTGCCTGGGCCGTGCACCAGGAGATGGAGGACATGGTCCGCGCCGGTTTGAGCCCGGGCGACGTCATCGTGGCGGCGACGAAGACCTCCGCCAATCTGATGAACTGGGACGACCTCGGCGAGATCGCGGCCGGGAAGAGCGCCGACTTCATCGTGCTGGACGGGAACCCGCTCGACGACATCACGAACACGCGCCGGATCGACGCCGTCTACCTGCGTGGAGACATGGTCGACCGGGAGGGGATCAGCGCCCGCCTGCTCGCGGCCGGGACCGAGTGATTGAACTTCGGCCGGTGACCCTCGAGGGGCACGGCGTCCGTCTCGAGCCCATGGGCCTCGAACACGCCGACGCGCTCGCCGAGGCCGCCGCGGACGGGGAGTTGTGGAACCTCTTCTTCACCTTCGTCCCGGCCCCGGAGGAAGTGACCGACTACATCGAGACCGCGCTCGAGGGCCAGGCCACCGGCCACATGCTGCCGTGGGTCGTCCGGCTCGCGGACACCGGCGCCGTGATCGGCTCCACCCGCTACCACGACATCCTGCCGCAGGTTGATCGGGTCGAGATCGGCTACACCTGGTACGGCGCGAGCCACCAGCGCACGCACGTCAACACGGCGTGCAAGCTCCTCCTCATGACGCATGCCTTCGAGGCGGTGGGCTGCGGCGTCGTCGGACTCCGCACGGACGGCCTGAACCTGCGCTCTCAGCGGGCCATCGAGGCGCTCGGCGCGAAGAAGGACGGCGTCATCCGCAACCACTCCCTGCGCCGCGACGGAAGCGTGCGCGACGACGCGATGTACTCCGTCCTCCTCCACGAATGGCCCGGAATCAAGCGCCACCTCGAAACCCGCCTCTGGCGCCACCGCTGACGGCGGCTGACGACCCGCCCTTCGCGGGTGGCGTCAGCCGCCTGCGCCGACGCTACATGCCGAGGGGGATGTCGACCTGGGTGTTCTCCCATGAGAAGCGGAGGGCGCCGTCCACCTGCTCGAAGGTCATCATCTCCACCATGCCGGCGGTCGCCGAGGGCGTCGCCATGAAGCTGCCCACCTCGGTGCTCTGGACGGCGGCATCGATCGGGATCCCCCAGCGGTCGTATTCCGAGTTCACGTGGAACGTCCATTCCGTCTCGCCGGGCGTGGCGTAGAGCGAATAACTCCCCGCCTCGAGCGCGACACCGCCGACCGTGGCGGCGGCCGAGAGGTGGAGCGCGGTCGCCTCGTTCGCCCCGAGGCGCCAGACCTCCCCGTAGGGAACCAGCTCGCCCATTACGACGCGCTCGCGGGCCGAAGGCGCGCCGTAGCAGAGGAGACCTTCACCCCCGTCGTACGAGAAGCTCAGCTCCTGGAGCGGGCTCGCCCGGCCTTCCACATCGCCCATGACGACGCAGGCCAGCCCCGCGTCCGTCATGTCCATTTCGGCCATGGCTTCGGTCTCCGCCATCTCCGTCTCCGCCATCTCCGCCTCGCCAGCCTCGGATCCTCCGCCGCATCCCGCGACCAGAAGAACGGCGAGGTACCACGCGCTGCTTCGCTTCATTTTGTCACCTCCATGGATTGCTTTTTTCGAACCCTATTTTGTCCAAACCACGACGAGACCGCACCGGGAAGCCGGGAACTCCGCCGGCCCCGACGACAGCCCCTTGTATATCTCGATGCCTGCGATCTCGTTCGGCCTCACGACGTCGTCCAGCGCGATCCCTCTCGTCGGCAGACCATCGACGTAGAAACTCAGCGTACAGGCGCCCGCGGCCCCTGACGAATACCTCGTGTTCACCAGCCTGCAGTCGGCACGCCGGAAGTTGCACTCGAGCCGGATGCCAGACTCGTCGGCGATCATGTGCGAGATCTCCACGGGCCGGCGACGATCGATGTCCTCCGCCGTGTAGAAGGTGCCCGTGCCGACGATTTCGCTCCAGAGCATGCGCTCGTAGAAGCCCTTGACCTCCAGCCGGCGAGACCTCGTCACCGTCGCGACGATCGGCTCCATCTCCACGGGATCGGGGACCATGCCGATCTCCACCTCCGTGGTCAGGCCGGGTGAAACCTCGAGCACGTAGGACAACGGAGCGTACCCGAGGTGCCGCACGTCGAGTACCTGCGGGCCGACCGGAACGCCGCTGAGGACGAAACGCCCCCGGCGGTCCGTCTCGGCCACTCGCAGACGGTCGGGAACGGACACCGTGGCGGCCACCACCGGATCATCCGTGATGGCGTCGTGCACCCGGCCGATCAGCCTCCCGGTTCTGACTCGCCCCGAGCGCAGCATGAGCGTGATGTCGTGAGGCATGCCGGCGACGATCACGACGACCGCCTCTTCGCTGGAGAAGTTCCCGTGCTCCGACCACAGCGTGGCCTGGGTCGCATCCCGCGGAGCGCAGAGGACGAGGCGTCCGTCGGATCCGACAGCCTCGCGAACCGGCCTTCTCGCGCGCTCTGTCTCGGTCCACCGCACGACCACCACCGCGTTGGGGACCGCAGCCGTGCCGTCGTCGTCGACGACACGGACCCGCAAGCTCGCGCGGTCGTCGCACTCCGACGTCTGGGCCGAGAGAGGTCCGGCGCCTCCGGCAAGCGCACATGCCGCAACGAGGCTCCAGCCGAACGGCCGCGCCGCAAACCTTGTCACCGCCCCGGGATCAGACACTCGAGAATCTCCGCATCTCCCTTCAAGACTGGGATACGGACCCCCCGGCATCAAGCGAGGAGGAGAAAGCCTGTGGCGGCCAGCGCCGCGGCGAAGAGGGCGTAAGGGAGTTGGGTCAGGGCGTGCTCGACGACGCCGCAGCCGCTGCCCCGGGCCGCGAGGACGGTGGAGTCGCCGTAGAAGCAGGTGTGGCTGCCGAAGGCGCTGGCGGAGATGAGAGCTCCGATCACGAGCGGCATGTCCGCCCCCACGGAATCGGCGAGCGGGAGTACGATGGGGACGGCCACGGCGAAGATGCCCCAGAACGACGCGGTGGCGAAGGCGACGAGCGACATCGTGAGGAAGGTGACGGCGGGGAGCAGTTGCGGCGTCATCAGCGGTTCGACGGTCTCGATGAGGTAGGCGGTGAGGCCGAGGCCGTCGTTCACCTCCTTGAGGAGGAAGCCGCCGAAGACGGTCGCCAGGGGGACGATCATCGTGAGCACACCGGCCATGGTGGTGTCGAGCGCGGCGCGAACCGGGAGGAGCCTTGTGCCCACGACGATGGCGAGAGTGAGGGTGAGCGCCACGACGACGCCCTTCAGGATGTCGAGGTCGAACCACCAGGTGGCGGCCACGAGGGTCAGGACGGGGACGATGAAGTGCCACGGTCGCGCGCGCTCGGCGGCACGCGGATCGGTTTCGCCTTCGAGCCTTGCCTCTTCGAGGCCCGGGGGCACGACCCGCCCGGTCTCGCGGGCGCGACGCTCCGCCTTGCGCATGGGGCCGATGGCGGGGACGAGGCCGGTCCCGACGAGGAGCGCCAGAGCCACCGCGATCCAGGCGTAGAGCATGAACGGAATCGCGTCGATGTAGAGTGAGAGGCCGCGGCCCGCCGCCGCCCACCCCGTCTCTTCGAGCAGGCCGGAGAAAAAGGCGGCCCAGGTCGAGATCGGCACGAGGATGCAGACCGGCGCGGCGGTGGAGTCCACGATGTAGGCGAGCATCTCGCGCGACACGCGATGCCGGTCGGTGAACCGCTTCACGGAGGAACTGACCGCGAGGACGTTCAGGTAGTCGTCGATGAAGACGGCGAGGCCGAGGAGCCACGTCGCGGCCAGCGAGCCGCCGCGCGTCTGGATGCGCGCCGACACCGCGTCGCCGAAGCGGGCCGCCGCACCGACCCGGACGAGGAGCGTGATGAGGCTGCCGAAGAGCGCGCACACGAGGATGATCCAGCCCACGGTCTCGTTCTGCATGACCGCGACCATGCCGTCCGTGAACGCGGTGAGCGGGTCCCGGGGCGCGAGGATCACGAACCCGACGAGCGCCCCGACGATGAGGGATTCCACGGGCCGGCGGGTCCAGACCGCAACGGCCAGCACGACCGCCGTGGGGATCAGGCTTACGACGCCGAAGTGCTCCAGCGGCAACTCCCTTCTCCGGAGGCGAGGTATCCAGCGATCATGGGTGCTTGCGGCATCCCTGCATCGGCTTAAGCCAATTGAAAATGCAATTTTGAATTGGCTTAAGCGTTTGCACGGACTGCAAACAAACCCCGTCGTGGAGCTGGGGGTCGGCCAATAACGTCCTTGTTACACATCGCTAGCCAAGGCGGACCTCGTCGCCGACCCGGACGGCGCCGGGCTCGGCCACCTCGCACTTCACGCCGACGTTCCCCTCGTTGTGGTCGAAGGCGGCGCGCAGCACCCGCGGGTCCTTCGGGAGGTCTCCCAGCGGGAGGGTGACCATGACGCAGCGCATGCACGGCTTCGTCACCCACAGGCGCGCCCCGCCGATCTCGAGCGTGCCGCCCACCCAGTCGTTTTCGACGAACCCCTCCGCCCCCGCCACGGGTTCGATCACGAGGTTGGGCCGGAAGCGGCCGACGTCGAAATCGCTCCCCGGCACGAGTTCCCGCAGATGGTCGAGGCTCGCCGTCGTCAGGGCGTGGAGGCCGGAACTGTCGAAGAACGTCCCGGGCGGCAGTTCCCATTCCGTGACCTCGTCGCGGTACGTCCGCCCGTCCTGGACCAGTCCCTCCATGTCCGGCCAGTGGTACTCGCACATCGCGCCCCCGACCGCCTCCGTCGCGAACGCGACTTCGCGGCCCAGGAGCGCACTCAGGCGGGCCTCCAACCCCTCGCGGCGAGCGCTCGACAGCGTCGTCCCATCCTCGAACCGGACGCGGATCGACGCGGCTCCGTTCTCCCGTTCGAAGCTCGCGGAGAGGCCGTAGACCGCACCCCACATCCGCGGCCGCTTTGCGCTCACCACGCGCCCGGTCTCGCGGTCGACGAGCGCGCCGGTCCGGTCGCCCT
>VXMR01000115.1 GCA_009841005.1 Gemmatimonadales bacterium | reverse complement strand
GGGTCGACCGTTTCCCGCGCGGGCTGTACAGCACGGACGCGTCGATCTACCAGGGCGAGCCGCTGGGGGTCGTGTTCCCGGAATCCGCCGCCGACGTGCGGCGGGCGGTGGAACTCGCGGATGAGCACGGGACGTCGGTCGTCGTGCGGGGGGCGGGGACGTCGCAGAGCGGCCAGTCGATCGGGCGGGGGTTGATCCTCGACACGAGCCGGGGGCTGGACGGGGTGCGCGACTTCGATCCCGGGGCCCGGCGCGTGGTCGTCGAGCCGGGGGTCGTCCTGGACCGGCTGAACGCGTTCCTGCGGCCACACGGGCTCTTCTTCCCGATCGACGTGGCGACGGCGAGCCGCGCGACGCTGGGGGGCATGGCCGGCAACAACAGCGCGGGGTCGCGGTCGGTGCGCTACGGCCACATGGTCGAGCACGTCCGCGGCATCGAGGCGGTGCTCGCCGACGGCCGGCGCGCCGAGTTCCGCCGCGAGGCCGGGCCGGAACGGGCGTCCGGGGCCTCCGGGGACAGCCTCGAAGCCAGCATGCGGGCGCTCTACCAGCGCGAGGCCGAGGAACTGGCGCGGCGGGTGCCGGACGTCCCCCGGCACGTGGCGGGCTATGCGCTGCACCGCCTGGGCCGGGAGGGCGCCGGGCTGTCGGATCTTCTCGTGGGTTCGGAGGGGACGCTCGCGCTCTTCACCGCGCTCGAGCTCGACCTTCAGCCCATCCCCTCCGTGCGCGCGCTCGGCGTGTGCCGCTTCGACGGGACCGGCGAGGCGCTGGCCGCGGTTCCGGCGATCGTCGCGCTCGAACCGACGGCGGTAGAACTGTTCGACGCGACCGTGCTCGGGCTGGCCGCGCAGATGCCGAGTTTCAAGAGAGTACTCCGACAGCTCGGGGAGGACGGGAGCGGCCCGCCGCGCGACATCCTCGTGGTCGAGTTCGCCGGGGACGACCCGGAGCGCGTCTCGTCCTCCCTCTCGCGGCTCGAATCCGCGCTGGGCGGGACCGCCCTGGGAGTCACCCGCGCGGAATCCCCCGCCTTCCAGGCCCGCATCTGGGCGCTGCGCAAGGCGGGGCTCAGCATTTCAATGTCCCAGCCCGCCGCGCGCAAACCGCTCGCCTTCATCGAGGACTGCGCGATCCCGCTCGAACGGCTGCCGGAGTGGTATCGCCGGCTGACGGAGATCATCGACCGCCACGCCACGCACGCCGTGTGGTACGCCCACGCCTCCGTCGGCTGTTTGCACGTGCGGCCGGCGCTCGACCTGCGGGACGGGGACGACGTGGAGCGGCTGCGCGCGATCGCGGTGGACGCCTTCGCGCTGGCGGGCGAGCTGGGCGGCTCCCATTCCGGCGAGCACGGGGACGGCTGGATCCGGTCGGAGTTCCTCGAGCCGATGCTGGGCGCGCGCCTCGTCTCCGCCTTCGGAGAGATCAAACGCCGCTTCGATCCGGAGGACGTCCTGAACCCCGGGAAGATCGTCGACCCGCCCCGCATGAACGAACCCTCGCTCCTGCGGGCCCGGTACGGACTGGAGGCCCGGAAGCTGCCGACCGCGCTCGACTGGGGGGCGTGGGGCGGGTTCTCGCCGGCCGTCGACATGTGCAACAACAACGGGACCTGTCTCAAGCGGAGTCCCGGTGTGATGTGCCCGTCCTTCCGCGCCACGAGCGACGAACGACATTCCACGCGCGGGCGCGCCAACGCCCTGCGGCTGGCGCTGTCGGGGCAGCTGGGGGAGGACCCGTGGACGTCGCCGGAACTGTACGAGGCGATGGACCTCTGCCTGGGCTGCAAGGGGTGCCGCCGCGAGTGTCCGACGGGCGTGGACATGGCGCGCATGAAGGTGGAGTTCCTGCACCGCCTGCGCGCCGAGCAACCGCTCTCGCCGCGGGACCGGGCGCTCGCCTATCTGCCCCGCTACGCGCCGCTGCTTTCGCGCGTGGCCCCGCTCGTGAACCTGCGGAACCGGGTCCCGGCGCTCGCGCGTCTCGGAGAACAAGTAGCGGGTCTGGCGGCCGACCGGCCGCTCCCGCGCTGGTCGTCGCAGCCGTTTTCCCTGCCCTCCCGGCTTCCCGCCGGGCTTCCCGCCCGGGAGAAAGGCGCGCCGAGGGTCGCGCTCTTCGTCGACACCTTCACGCGCTATTTCGAGCCGGAGAACGCCCACGCCGCCGTTCGCGTGCTGTCGCGGGCGGGCTACCGGGTGGAGGAAGCCGTCACGGCGGGTCGGCCGCTCTGCTGCGGGCGCACCTTCCTCAACGCGGGTCTCGTCGAGGAGGCGAGGACCGAACTCGACCGCACGGTCCGCGCGCTGAGCCGCTTCGTGGCACGGGGGATTTCGGTGGTGGGGCTCGAACCGTCGTGTCTCCTCACGCTGCGCGACGAACTGCCCGCGCTGGACTCGGGGCCCGAGGCCGCGGCGGTCGCGGACCGGGCCCGGCTGCTGACCGAATGGCTCGTCGAAGCGGCGGCGCTCGACCGGCTCGACCTCGCTCCCCTTCCCGTCCGGCGCGTCCGCGTCCACGGCCACTGCCACGAGAAGGCGTTCGGCGCGGACGGCCAGACGCTGGAAGTCCTCCGCGCGATCCCCGGCCTCGAGGTCGAAGCGATCCCCGCCGGCTGCTGCGGCATGGCCGGCTCCTTCGGCTACGAGGCGGAGCACGCCGAAGTCTCGCGACAGGTCGCCGAACTCGAACTCCTCCCCACCGTCCGCGAACTGCGCGACGACGAATGGCTCGTCGCCAACGGCACAAGCTGCCGCCACCAGGTCGCCGACCTCGCCAACGCCACAGGCCGCCACGTCGTCACTGTGCTGTCGGACGCAACCTACCCTCCAGGCCGTGTGCTCACCCAGTCGCACCCCTCGTCCGAGACCAGGAACATCCGAATCCAGGTCTGAAGTTTCTCCGAATCGTCGATTCGCCGGTCCAGAACGAATAGCGTATCGCCCCGGAAAGTCTCCATCGGCCGAATCTCGAAGTCGTGCGGAACGAGGGTGTCCACACACGCTTGTGAGAGGTCTGGCGAAAGGATCCCGACCCAGGTCTTGGCGGTGAGCACCGGCATCGGTTCCATCTTCAGTGCCGTCTGGTCGTGGTGGGTGAACAGGAAACCGCCGCCCGGCCGCGGGAAAAGTTGGCGCAGTCGCGAACTCTCCTCCAACTGCTCGCGGTACGGGATGCGCTCGATGTCGATGCGTTCCCTGAGGTCGGCCGGAACGCCCTTCCTCCGCGCCACCGGGATGTCCAGCGTGTCCACCACTTCGCCCCGCAGGTTCAAGACGAACATCTCGTCCAGTCCGGACCTGCCCTGCACGAACCGTCCGTCGGCGTACGCAAGAGAACTGATCGAAAAAAGAGTCGCATAGGACCAGTTGCCGCTCTTGATGGACGCAACGTACTGCTCCGGGAGTCCGCCCATACTCGCGAATTCGTCCGTGGCCGGCCGCCACCGCGTCAGGGATGTTCCGCGCTGGAGCTCGAAATCCGTCATCCAGACGTCCTCGCCGATCACCACCGGGGGCGTGATTCCGCCCAGCGCGGGAAAGTCCACAACCCGAATGGTCTCTCCGGTGTTTCGGTCGAAGACGTTCACTCGTCGCGAGCTTGTGACCTGTGCGGCTACGGTCGAGTCGTCGAGCACCATCGGAACCCCTGGGCCGCCGCGAAACTCCCCCGGCCCCTCTCCCGGCCGTCCGTACACCAGCATCAGGCTACCGTCTCTGCGGAACCTGAGGAGTCTTCCCGAGAAGATGTCCGGTATGTAGAAGGACCCGTCGAACGGGTCGACGACCGGAGTGTACGGATTGCCGATGTACAGCGTGTCGGCTTCCGGCAGCAGAATGCTGTCGACGGCAGTGAGCGTCGGCCCCGCCGTGTCCGCGGTCACGGGGTCGCCGGACTCGGAGTCGCAGCCCGGGATCAGGAACATCCCGCCGGCGAACAACGCGACGCCGACACGACGGAACCAGCCCACTCCGCCTCCCTTACTGTCCTGAGATGTTCGATTCGGGGACGGCGGACATCGACTGGAGGCGCTCTCTGAGCGGGGGCGGGATCTCGATGCCACGCCAGTCGCGGCTGCCGTGCTCGCGGCGGGCGCAGACGACGGTCCAGTCGCTGCGGGCCACGACTTCCCTCTTCCCGGAGCGGTGGACCGTGAACTCGGCGGTGTAGCGGATCGCCTTGCGGCGCACGTCGCGCACCCGGAGTCTCACGTCGACCTCGTCACCGTAGCGGACGGCGCCCAGGTAGTCGCACGAGACGGAGACGCGCGGCATCCCGAAAACGGATTCCGCGCTCCAGCGAAAGCCGACGAGGTCGAACGACCGGTAGAGGGCGTGCTCGGCCTCCTCCATGAACTTCAGGAGCGCCGTGAAGTGGATGAGGTTCGCGGTGTCCGTATCCGCGAACTCCACGCGCCGCGTGTAGACGAACTCGGAAGCCATGCGGCAATCTATCACCCCTTCGAACCCAGGCAGCCCGCGACCTGGTCACGACACCAGGGTCGGCGGGCCGGGAGGCGCGGTGTCGGTTGAACCGAGGCACATCACGATCGAGCGGCGGGTGCGATTCGCCGTGCTCGAGCCGCACGAGCGGCCGGTAACGGAGATCTGGTTCGCCCTGCACGGGTACCACCAGCTCGCCCACCGCTTCCTGCGCTACTTCCAGCCGATCCACGAGGGGGCCCGGTGCATCGTCGCCCCCGAGGGCCTGCACCGGCATTACATCGGCGAGTCGCGGAAGGTGGGCGCCTCGTGGATGACGAGCGAAGACCGTCTCACGGACATCGACGACTACGTCGGCTACCTCGACCGGCTCCACGCGCACATCCTCGCCGAGGAGTCGCGACAGACTTCAGGCGGCTCGGCGCCCCCGCGGATCGTCGGACTCGGCTTCTCGCAGGGAGTCCACACCCTCTGCCGCTGGCTCGCGTTCGGCCGCGCCCGCATCGACCGCGCGATCCTGTGGGGCTCGACCGTTCCGCCCGACCTCGACCTGAGCGAGCATGGCGACGCGCTCTCCGCCGCCGACCTCCACCTCGTTGTGGGTGATGAGGACGAGTACTACGACCGCGCCGCCATCGACGCCCACGAAGCGCGCCTGGGCGCGGCCGGCGTCGCGTTCACCTCCCACACCTATCCCGGCGGCCACCGCCTGGACGCCGGCACCCTGAGGCGCCTCGCCGAGCCCGAAATGACTGGATAAGACGTTCCCGCGGGAACGTCTCGGGCTACCCTCTCGGCTCGCGGCCCTCGCGACGACGGCGGCGGCGGGCTTCGAGGCGGCGGAAGAGGAGGGGGCTTACGAGGCCCGACGTCGTGCCGCCGATGAGGGCGAGGATCCCCACGGGGCCGGGGTTCGAGAACGCCGGGAACTCGATCTGGGTGTTCATCCACATCCCGAGCGCCGCGAACACGACCGCGCCGACGACGAAGCCGATCCAGGTGAGACGGATCACGGAGCCGTGCGCCCGGCGTCTATGAGCCGCCGTCCCCGTCGCCGCCGCCCGGGAGACCGACGGTGGCGATGCACTCGATCTCCACGCGCGCGTCCAGCACGAGGCCGCCTACCGCCAACGCGCTGCGCGCCGGCCGATCGTTGGGGAAGAATTCCATGTACGTGCGGCTCATGTCCCGAAAATCGGCGATGTCGGCCAGGAAGACGGTGCACTTCACGACCTGGTCCAGCGACGAGCCGTAGCGCTCGAGCGCGTCCCCGATGTTCCGCATCGTCTGCTGCGTCTCGGGAATGATCCCGCCCTCGACGAGTCCCTCGCCGGGCACGGTCCCGAGCTTGCCGGAGAGGTAGAGGACGTTCCCGACCCGGACGGCCTCGGAGAAGGGCGAGTTGGACCGTCCGCCCAGGTACTCGACGGAGTGCATCATCTCGGCCATCTCGGCGTGTTCCTGCGCCGCGAGCGGCGTCGCGGGCCCGAGAGCCGTGCCGAGCACCGCCAAGGCCGCGCCCAGTGTGAGAGTCGTGCCGGAAAGCTGTTTCCCTGTCATTTATCCTCCTTCGATCATGGCGTGATGCGGGTCATCATGCGGGGGAAAGCGATCGTCTCGCGCAGGTGATCGATTCCGCACATCCACGTCACCGTGCGCTCGACGCCCAGTCCGAACCCGCTGTGTGTGAAGGTCCCGTATTTCCGGAGGTCCAGATACCAGTCGTAGGACGCCTCCGGGAGCCCTTCCTCGCGGATGCGCGCGAGGAGCTTGTCGTGGTCGTCCTCCCGCTGGCTGCCGCCGATGACCTCGCCGTATCCCT
>VXMR01000114.1 GCA_009841005.1 Gemmatimonadales bacterium | reverse complement strand
CTGCTCCTGAATGTCGCCTTCCAGATCGTGCTCGCCGAAGAGCGCGGCGCCTTCGGGGCCGCCGACGTCGTCGAAGCGCTCGAGGCGAAGATGGAGGCGCGCCACCCGCACGTGTACGGCGATGCCGACGCCCCGCCCGACTGGGAGTCGCTCAAGGCCGCGGAACGCGAGACTGCGGGCGATCCCTTCCACGGCGTCTCGGCCGGGCTCGACCCGCTCAGTCGCGCGGCGCGCGTTCAGGAGCGGATGGCCGGGTTCGGGTTCGACTGGCCCGATCTCGCGGGTCCCCTGGAGAAGGTGCGCGAAGAGACGGCGGAACTCGAACACGCGGCGACCGAACACGCGGCGACCGAGCACGCGGCGGCCGAAGACGCCTCCGGGTCTCTCGCACCGGCCGCGCCGCCCGCCCCGCCCCGCATCGGCGAAGCGAGTCCGGAGGTCGTCGAGGAGGTGGGGGACCTGCTCTTCGCGGTGGTGAACGCCTCGCGGTGGGCCGGCGCTCACCCGGCCAACGCGCTCCTCAGCGCGGTCGAGAAATTCGAGCGCCGCTGTCGGCGCATGATCGAACTTGCGGAGTGCCGCGGCCTCGAGTGGAAGGGCGCGGATCTCGCGACGCTCGACGCCGTGTGGGAGGAAGTGAAGGCCGCCGAATAAGGCGGGCGACCCGCCGCCGCTCAGGTGGGGTCGCTGCCGCGATCCGACGCGCGGACCGGGCGGGCGATGTCCGTGAGTTCGTAGATGTTGCAGACCCGCCACACGGTCTCGCTGCCGGCTCCGGTCCCCGACGCCATCTCGACGGGCGCGAGGATCCTCCGGTAGGCCTCGCCCTCAAAGGCGTCGAGCCGCTCCCAGGCGTCGGGGAGGCCGGGACTCTCCAGCACCTTCACCGCGACCCGGTCGCCGGAACCTCCGGGGACGAACCCGGGATAGCCCTGTCGCGCCGCCCAGCCGCGGTCGTGCAGCGTACCCTCCACCGACCCTTCCACCCAGCGCCCGACGAGCGCCGCCACGTGATGATGGTTGTTCTCGCCGGGGAGCAGGGACCCGTACACCGCGAGACGCCGCTCCGGATGGTCGAGCAGGGCTTCGATCAGCCGTTCGAGGATCGGTTCGAGATACCCGCGCAGCGCCGCGGCGCCGCCTTCATCACCCGGTTCGGCCAGAAGCGCTTCGAGTTCCGCGAGCGCTCCGGCCGCGTCCGGCCGGCGACTCTCGCCCGGCCCGCGACTCTCTCCCGGCCCGAGGTCCGCGTCCGGCCGACGACTCTCGCCCCCCCCGCGATCCGCGCCCGGCAGAGCCGCGGCAAGCTCCTCGAACCCCGAAAGCAGGGCGCCGAGGCGGTCGAAGCTGCCTTCGGGCGCGAGCCGCGCTTCATTGAGGCGGCGGAGGGCGCCTCGCAGGGCGCCCGGGTCGCGGATCGGGTCCGGCTCCGGGCCGTCCGCGGTCACGGTCCTTCCCGTGGCCGCTGCCGAAGGAACTCCCGCACGCCCTCCCAGAACGGCGCCGGCCTCTCGATGAACGGAAAGTGTCCCGATCCATCGACCCGAATCAGGCGACTGTCCGGCAGGGCTTCATCCATCGCCTCCACCATCTCCATCGGGATCGGATCCTGCGCGCCGTGCACGATGAGCACCGGAACCTCGATCTTGCCGAGACGGTCCCAGAAGTCGAGTCCCTGGAGCGGCGTCATGAGCAGCGTCGCGACGAGCTGCCCCTGGCTCGCCGTCCGCTCGTGCAGGGAGAGGCGAAGCAGGCTGTCCGCCACACCGGCGTCCGCGAACGTCCCGCGGAAGACGTGGAAGAAGACCCGGCTGATGGCCTCCGCCTCCCGCTCCGCGAACTCCGGCGTCCCCCGAATCGAGTCGATGGCCGCGAGGTCGACCGAATCCCGCCTGGCCAACTGGTTCTCGTCGGTCTCCGCCCTAAACCGGCTGCCCGGCTCGACGGGCGCGACGAGGATGATCGCCGTCAGCCGCTCCGGGCGCTCCATCGCGTAGAGGAGGGCCGGAATCGCGCCCCACGAGTGCGCGAGCAGCGTGACCGTCTCGCGTTGCGCGACGTGCTCGCGGATCCGGTCGATATCCGTGAGGTACCGCTCCATCGAGAGACTCGCCGCGTTCACCACGGCGCTCGACGCCCCCAGGCCCCGCTGGTCGTAGAAGATGACCTGGTGCGTCTCGGCCAGCGGCCCGAACCACGGACGAAGGTAGGAGTGGTCGAGGCCGGGCCCGCCGTGTACGACGACGACGGGCTCTCCGGCCCCGACCGCCTGGTAGAAGAGTTCCGCCTCGAAGACGGGGAGCGAGCCGGCCCGGGTCGGCGGGCCCGCCTCGGAGGCCGGAGCGCCGCACCCCGCCAGGAGCGCCGCGAGGAAGGCGAGACCGAAGGCGGGGCGGGCCGTCAGGATTCCCAGGCCACCGCGTCGCCGAGGGCGAGGGGGCCGCCCTCGATCACCATCCCGTACGCGCCGCCGCGCCAGTCGGGCGCCAGCGCCGCCTTGAGCCCGGGCGCCGCGTCCTCCATGCGTTCGCACGGCAGCGTCTCGCCGCGAATGCGGATGCGACAGCCCGCGATCCGCAGCACCCGGTCCGCCGTCTCGCAGAAGTCGACGCCCCGCACGAGCAGGTTGGCCCGGCGCGCATCGGGGTCCAGATCGACGCCGACCTCCCGCGTCGCCGCCTCCCACGCGTCCGCGTCGAGGAGCGTCACCTGACGGTAGCCGCCGCGGTCGGTGTTCCCCTCCAACCCCTTCCCCGCCACGAGCGTGGCTTCCGGGACCGGCTCCATCGGGCCCTTCCGCGCCGACTTGAGCCAGATCGCCTCGAGCCGCGCCGATCCGGAGCCGGCGGGCCCCGCGGTGGACTCAGCCATCGGTCACCTCCAGCGATGAAAAGTGCAGGTTGAGGCCGTGGTTGACCCTCAGCCCCACGACGCCGTCCACGTGCTGCCCCGTTCTCGGCGTCCGGAACACTTCCTGCTCGTTCACGCCGAAGATCACCTCCTCGCCGCCGGCCTCCACGAAGAGGACGTTCTTCGCCGTCGCCGCGCCCTCGCCGCGCGCCGCCCAGGTGACGACCGCCTCGTGCTTCGTCCAGTCGAGGAGGGTGGAGGTCGCGTCGCCGTCCCGGCGCTTCACGATCACGCTCCCGTCTGCCCGGATGAGGAAGTACGTGTACGCCTGCCCGTCCCCCTCGAGATCCGTGCCGCCGACGAAGACGCCGAACCCTTCGTTCCGGCCTTCGGGGTCGAACAGGAAGACGGTCGACTCGACGCGGAAGTTGCCGTCCGCCCGGGTCTCGGGATCGTAGAAGATGCCGGCCGGTCCCGTGGTGACGTGCCAGCCGGGCGGCATCGCCTGGAGAGCTTCCACGCCGTCCCCTCCGTGATCGGTGCGGGCGAGCCAGCCATCGGGCGGCGGCAGCTTGTCTTCCTGGGCGGCGGCGGCGAGGGGAAGCAGGGTCAGGCATGCGATGGCCAGGCGCCCCGCGGCGCCCGCGACGCGCCCGCCGGGGACGCGAGATTTCGAATGGTGCGGCATGTTCGGTGTCACTCCGATTTCGGATCCGGTTCGAGGTTCCAGCCGGCGGGCCGGCAGCCCATGGCCAAAGCCCTGCTGGCGGCCCGTGAGGGCGGCATGATAGTCACTCCGGCGGCGACTCGCAGGACTCGCAGCGTGTGAGCCGGAGCGCGACGATTTCGGGCGGCACGAGGAAGCGCACGCCGAGCCGGCTCGTCCCCACCCCGGTCGTCACGAAGAGGTGTCGCCCGTCCTCCACCACGTGACCCGCCGCGTATCGGTCCCCGAAGCGGGAGGGGGTGATCCGGGGACCCACGAACGGGATGATGACCTGCCCGCCGTGCGTGTGCCCGGCCACCGTCAGCGAGGCCCGCGCCGGCACCTCCGGGAAGATGTCGGGGTTGTGCGTGACGACGATGACGGGCTCCCCGGGACGGACCCCGTCGAGCGCGTCCTCGACCGACGGATGGCCCGTCCAGAAGTCCGCCACGCCCGCAATCCAGACATCCTGGCCCCGCACGCGCGCGCGCTGGCCCCGGTTGTCGAGCACGTTGATCCCGGCCCCGTGGAGCGCCGCCTCCACGCGTTCGGCAGACAGCCAGCGGTCGTGGTTGCCGAGCACCGCGAACACGCCATGGCGGGCGTCGAGGGCGGCCAGATCCTCGGCGATCTCCTCCGGCGGCACGAACCGGCCGCCCATGACGTTGTCGATCGTCAGGTCGCCGGCGATGAGCACCAGGTCCGGGAGCGTCTCGTTCACCCGTCGCACGACGCGACGCAAGTTGTCCCGGCCGTTCCGCGGCGAGCCCACGTGCAGGTCGGCGATGAGCGCGATGCGGGTCTCCTCCCCCTCGGGCCACCCCGGCACCTCGAGGTCGGCCCGGCGGAGAACCAGTCGGCCCGGTTCCCACCAGAACGCCCACGCGGCGAGCAGGGCCGCGGTCGCTAGGAGGAGGAGAAGCATCCAGCCCGTCCAGCCGGGGCGCGGTCGCCGCGGCGCGCTTATCCGGCCAGCCGCGCATGGCCTGCGCGCCAGTGGGCGCCCAGATGCGCGATGTAGTGGATGTCCAACTGGTCAACCATCAGGAGGGCATGCTCAAGGAGCCGCCGTCGCGTCATCGGTTCGCCCCTTCCGGCCCATCCGAGCATGAGCAGATCCACGCGTTCGTCCTGGGGCAGCTTCTTCATCATCTCCAACAACCTCCGGTATGTCGGCGACATCTCGACGAGGTCATCGACCACCTTCTGCTGCTCCGGGCTGAGGATCCTCCGTCCCTGTGTTGCTCGTCGCGACAAGATGTCCTCCTGGACGCTGTCCAGGGTAGCGGCGAACCGATCCCACGCTTCGATCAGTTCCGCGACTGTTTCCGGGGCGATGATGAGCCGCGCCCCGGCGGCTTCGATCCGATCCATCTCTTCCCCGTCGTCCAGTCTGACGGCGATCACTGAGGGGGCCCATTGCGATACGATCTTCGGCAGCCTTCGATCCGACGTGACAAGAATCGAGTCAGTCAGCTTGGCGCACGCGATGTAGAAGCAATCGTACACCGCGTGTCCGGCTCGCAAAGCGATCTCCGCCGCATCCCGAACCAGTTCAGCGCCGGGGAGGAGAGCGACGCCCTCCGGTATCCGGGCGACCCCTTCGACGAACGCCTGCGCCGAGTCGATCTCTCCGCGGCGATGCTTCTTCCAGATCACGTTGGCGCATTCGGGTAAGATGAGGTCCGGTGCGTGCCGTTCGATGCGGGGGCCCGTCAAGGCGAGGGCTTCGCGATGGCCTTCCTCCTCGACAAACCACTTCACAGCGACGCTCGCGTCCACCGTGACTCTCACCGGGCTCGATCCTCCCTGAGCAGAGCCGCACTGTCCGTCTGTCGTGTGCCGACCGTCGTCGCGGCCAATTCACTGGCCCGCGCGAAGAACTCGGCCGCGCGGCGAGGTCCCGACACCTCTCGCTTGAGCACATGCCGAATCTCACCCTCGAGCGAGCGCTCGTTCTGTTTCGCCTGCGCCTTCAGCCGGGCGATCACACTGTCGTCCAGGTTCCGTACGGTCAGATTCCCCATGCTTGGCCTCCTCGGATTCGACGCTCGCTATCGTAATGTGAGCATAATGCAAGCAGGTGTCAATCCGGTTGCAGGGGAAACGCCGATTCGGCCTTCGAGTCGATCTTCAGCGGCCTCCGGCCTCGAGTTGTGGGATGTCGTCCTCCGCCTCCTCCTCGCGGGGGCCGAAGCGGACGAGGAGTCCGCCGATGACCGAGGTGAGGATCCAGCAGAGCAGGGACAACATGAGACCCTCAACGTCGAACGCGGCCGAGAGGATCAGCGTCGACACGAACCAGAGGGTGAAGTTCTGGAGCTGAAAGTCGAGCTGGCTGCCGCGCTTCATGGCCTGCATGGCGCGCAGTATGAGGTAGATCATCGTGGCGCCGGATGCCGCGATGGCGCCCCCGAGCGAGGTCGCGAAGATGAATCCGAAGGCCGCGCCGACCGCCCCGCCCGCAATAATGCGCCCAGGAGAGGGGGAGGCCGGGTTTCCGGCGCGCGTCGGGGGGACCGCCGGAGGGCGCGGCTCGGGGACGGGAACCGGCATCTCTTCCGCGACCAGTTCCGCGATCGCGGTTCTCGTCGCGCGCGGATCGATTCCCGCCTCGCCGGCGATCCGCTCCAACTCCTCGACCGTCATCGCATCGCCCCGGGCGTCGATCTCGGCAGCCCGCTTCAGGATCTGCGAGACCTAGGCGGCGGTGAGGGTCGCGGGAGGGTCGCGGG
>VXMR01000137.1 GCA_009841005.1 Gemmatimonadales bacterium | reverse complement strand
GGGCGCCTCCTCCCCCGCCGCCACCTCCGCCGACGCGAGTGGAGGCGCCCTTCGGGTCGGACGCGAACTTCGACATCCTGGACGACACCTTCGTCGATCCCGACGGGAATCACGATCAGGAAGCCCAGGTGACGGTGAAGCGGCACGCGGTGATCACATGGACGCAGAACGGCACGAACATCCACCGGGTGGAGTTCAGCAAGGTCCCCGAGGGCGCGAACGCAGTCGACAGCGACGACCTGCGGCCGGGCACGATCTGGGAGTACCGCCCGAGGATTGAAGGCGAGTACGTATTTTTCTGCCGCTACCACGAGTACATGATGGATGTGCGAATCACCGTGGAAAGTCCCTGACGGGAGCTTTTCGCGACCCCGGTGCATATATCTCTTTCATGCTGAATCGCACTCGGAAGGCGCTCGCCTTCGTGGCCGCCGGAGTCCTCCTTGGCCTTGCGGCCTGCGGGGACGGCTCCGTCACGCCGCCTGTCCCGCCGCCGCCCCCGCCCGCGCCTCCGCCGGAACCGCCGCCCCCGCCGCCTCCTCCTCCGGAGGTCGTGCGGGCGATGCTCATCGACACGGTGCGCCTGCTCGCGGACCACCGGAACCTCGACCCGCTCGAGCCGCCGCCCTCCGTGCGGCCGGAACTCGTCGAACTGGGGCGCGCGCTGGCCTTCGACCGGATCCTGGGCGGGAACCGGGACATCTCCTGCATGTCCTGCCACCTCCCCAGCTTCTCGCTCGGGGATGGCCGGTCGCTCTCGATCGGCGTCGGGGGACGAGGGCTGGGTCCGAACCGGACGCACCCCGAAGGCGAGTTCATCCCGCGCAACTCGCCCGCCCTCTTCAACCTCCATCTCTCGACGCAGTTCTTCTGGGACGGGTTCGTGGAGGAACTGGAGGATGGATCGATCTCGACGGAGGCCGGCGATCAAATGACGCCGGAGATGCAGGCGGTGTTCGAGTTCGGGGCGCTCTCGGCGCAGCCCATGATCCCCGTGCTGCGGCGCAAGGAGATGCGCGGCTTCGGCGAGGACAACGAACTGGCGGCGCTCGATGATGACGACTTCACGGGCGTGTGGGCGGCGCTCATGGCGCGGCTGGGAGAGATCGACGAATACCGGGACTTGTTTGAAGCCGCGTACCCCGGCACGGCCTTCGACGACATGTCCTTCGCGCACGCGGCGAATGCGATCGCGGGCTTCTACGTGGACGAACTCACCTTCATCGACACCCCGTGGGACCGGTTCCTGAAGGGGGACAGCGACCAGCTCAGCGATTCGGCGCTGCGCGGCGCGAAGAGCTTCATGACGATCCGTTGCATGCACTGTCACGAGACGGACCAGTTCGACGACCGGAACAACGAGCACCACAACGCGGCCATCCCGCAGATCGGACCCGGGCTGGGCGACGGGCCGGGCGGGAACGACGACTTCGGGCGCGAGCGCGTGACGGGAGATCCGGCGCACCGGCGGCTCTTCAAGACGCCGCCGATGCGGAACGTCGAACTCACGGGGCCGTACGGCCACGCCGGCCAGTTCGCCACGCTGAAGGCGATCGTCGTCCACTACGACAGCATCGACAACCGGCTCCGGGAGTACGACGTGTCGCAGGTGGATCCCGAACTGCGGGGCACACTGCTCAACAACTTCGACGACATCCTCGCGACGCGGGACACCATCCTGATCCCGATCGGCTTCGACGACGCGGAGGCGGACGACCTCGTCGCCTTCCTCGAGTCGCTGACGGACGATGCGGCGCGCGACCTGTCGCACCTGGCGCCGGCGACCGTGCCCAGCGGGCTGCCGATCGACAAGTAGGGTCGCGGTCGGGCGTCAGCGATCCGCGTCGATGAGCGACCGGAGCGCCTGCTCCAGTTCGCCGGCCTGAGCCTCGGGATCCGCGAGCGGCGGGTTCCGGACGAGCGCAAGATCTCCCGCGGCATCCACCACGAAGAGGGCCGGGACCGAGACGAGTTTGTAGTCGTAGGCGATCCGCTCCGCGCGCAGGAGGAGAGGGGCGTCGAGCCCCCATTCGCGCACGGTCGCGTCGGGATCGACCTCCGGGTCTTCCCACGCGTTGAGGCTGAGGAACCGGACGCCCTCCCCCGCCCATCGCTCCGGGAAGGGGGCGTACGCCGCGGCGAGGTCCCGGCAGGGGGCGCACCAGCTCGCCCCGAGACTCAGCACGACGACGTCCCCGCGCAGCTCCGAGAGGCGGAGGGACGAGCCCGATTCCGTTTCGAGCGTCCAGTCGGGCGCCGGAACGCCGGGTCCGATCCGCCGCGCGTCCTCGTCGATGACTTCGCTCGCCGGATCGAGGAGGTCCACGCGGATCGCGAGTTGATCGGGCGTGAGCCTCGTATCGACGAGGATGCTCCGGATCTCGAAGGCGAGGGCCCCGCTCCCGTCGGTTGCCTCCCAGCGAAAGGCGCGGGGCAGGTCGTCTTCGACCCCGATGTGCCACCACACCTGCGCGGATCCGAACTCGGTCGTCCTTCCGCGCAGCACATCGCACAGGACGCCGCCGATCGTCTCCCGGCTCACGAGTTCCAGGCCGCTCGCAAGTTCCGCCTGCAACGGCTGCGGATCCGTGAACGCCGAGAGTACCGCGAAGGGGGCGTTGGCCACGAGATGGCCGGAGCCCCCCGAGATCGTCCCGTGACCGAACCGGGCCAGCGCCTCGTCGCGGGCCGCGACGTAATCGCCGCCCCCGGACACGATGAGCGCCGGAGCCTCGGCGGGCGTCTCGCCGGGGGCGTCGCCGGGAGGCGGTTCGCCCGGCCGCGGAGCGGGGACCCATGACGGCGACGGCCGAAGCTCGGCCCAGTAGATCGAGGGCTCGCCCTCGGCCCTGAGCAGCCGCACCCTCCCGGTGTAGGATCCCGCGGCGCTCCCGGTGCCCTCGTACGCATACTCGTACGCGAGGCTCGAAAGCCGCTCGATGGCGGCGGCGGCATCGAGGAGACGGTCCCGGCCCGTCGGCGCCGCTTCGCACGACAGGCACAGGACGGCCGCGACGCCGGCCGCGGTCGCCATGCGCGACGCTCGATTCGTCCTGTACCGCTTCATGTTTGCGATCCGCTCCCCACCGATCCGAAGTTGGATTCCATATGTCACGTCCCGGACCTTGAGGCAAACCCGGATCGGACCGGACGCGACTCTCTGACACGGCGGGGATGGACGGTGAAGATGGAACCGACGAAGCCCGAATCGAACGAGATCGGCGAGATGACGCCCGCGGGCGTCGACCGGCGGACGCTGCTCAAGCTGGGGGCGCTCGGCGCGGGGGCGGCAGTCCTCGGCGGCTGCCGCGAGCCCGGTGCCGCCGCCGGCTCGGCGCCGTCCCGGCCCGGCGGTGCGGCGCCCGAGGCGCTCTTCGCGGCCCCGCCGCTGGAGACGGTGCGGATCGGTTTCGTGGGGATCGGCGGCATGGGTTCGGTCCACGTCCGCAATCTCCTGGACATCGAGGGCGTGGAACTCACGGCGCTCTGCGACATCCGGCCGGAGCACGCCGAGCGTGCCCGCGACTGGGTGGTCGAAGCCGGGGGGCCGGAGCCGACCCTCTACACGCGCGGGGAGACGGATTTCATCCGCATGTGCGAGGAGGAGGCTCTCGACCTGGTCTACACGGCGACGCCGTGGCGCTGGCACGTGCCCGTCTGCGCCGCCGCGATGGAGAACGGGAAGCACGCGGCGACGGAGGTTCCGGCAGCCTACACGATGGAGGACTGCTGGCGTCTTGTGGAAACCGCCGAGGCGACGCAGCGGCATTGCGTGATGATGGAGAACGTGAACTACGGCCGCTGGGAGATGCTCGTCTTCCACATGGTGCGACTCGGACTCTTCGGCGAGATCCTGCACGGAGAGGGCGGATACCTGCACGATCTGCGCGCGATAAAGTTCGCCGACACCGGCGAGGGTCTGTGGCGCCGGGAACACTCGAAGACGAGGGACGGCAACCTCTATCCCACGCACGGGCTCGGGCCGATCGCCAACTGCATGGATATCAACCGGGGGGACCGCTTCGACTACGCGGTCTCGATGAGCGGGCCGTCGCGCGGGCTGCAGGCGTTCGCCCGCGAGCACTTCCCGGAGGGAGCGCCCGAGCGTGACGAAACCTTCTCGCTCGGCGACGTGAACGTCACCCTCATCAAGACCGTCCTCGGCCGGACGATCTACGTCTCGCACGATACGAACCTCCCCCGCCCGTACTCGCGGATCCACCTCGTCCAGGGCACGCGGGGCCTCTTCCAGGGCTATCCCGAGCGCGTCTACATCGAAGGCCGCAGCGAGGGGCATCGGTGGGACGCCGCGGAGGACTACGTCGAGGAATTCGAGCACCCGCTGTGGCGCGAGATGGCGGGGGCCGGGGCGGGCCGCGGACACGGCAGCATGGACTATCTCGAAGACTACCGGCTGATCAAGTGCCTGCGCGAGGGGCTGCCCACCGACATGAACGTGTACGACGCGGCGTCGCTTTCGGCCGTGTGCGCGGTGAGCGAGGCGTCCGTGGCGGCGCGGAGCCGGCCGGTCGACTTCCCCGACTTCACCCGCGGCCGGTGGGAGACATGGCCGCCGCTCGGCGTCGT
Organism: Gemmatimonadales bacterium; assembly: GCA_009841005.1. GTDB lineage: Bacteria > Gemmatimonadota > Gemmatimonadetes > Palauibacterales > Palauibacteraceae > Palauibacter > Palauibacter polyketidifaciens. Next base: position 1,797 of record VXMR01000137.1, on the reverse strand, counting down.
CGAGGCCTGACGAAGGCGCGGACGCGCCGTCCGCCCTTCGCGCTCCGGGTACTCCGTGGCCTGGCCGTCCTCACCGTGGCCGGGCTGGTCGTCGCGGCCGCGTACGCGGGGTTGCGATCCCTGGGCTTCCGCCCGCGCTGGGAGGTCGAGGCTCCGCCGCCACCGCCCCCGCCGACGGAGCTTCGGGCCCGCATGCCACCGCCCGTGTCGCCGCTCGGCGGCGCGCGGGACGCGTCCGAAGCGGGCGAGGAAGGCGGCCCGTCGCTCCCGGCCCGTGGTGAGGACGCGGCTCATCCGCCCGCCCGCATCGATTTCGAGACGTACGGCGATGGCCGGCCGGTCGAATCGACCGCCGCGGTCTCGGAGGAATGGCGCGAACAGGGTCTCGTTCTCTCCTTCGAGTCGTACACGGCGGACGCCGTCCGGCCCTACGTGCTCGACGCCGGCCGCTACCTCCCGCCGAACGCTCCGGCCTACGCGCTTGGCCCCGCGCTGGCGGGAGAGCGCGGACTCGAAGTCGGCGTAATACACCTCGATTTCCCGGGGCGTCCCCGCAGGGTGGCCTTCACCCTGCTTGGCCCCGACCTCATCGAGCGCTTCCTGGTCATCGTCCGGAGCGAAGACGGACGGCTGCCCGAGTCCGCTGCTGCGCGCTCACCCGATATGCGCTACGCGGCGGACGAGAATTCCGGGTCGGGTAAGGCCACCTACAATCCGAGCGGGCGAGGCGTCTTCCGCGCCGAACGCGTCGTCGTCGCGGTGGCTGCGGGGATCGACCGGATCTCGCTCGACGGATGGGGACCGCCGGGCCACCTTCTCCTCCTGGATCACCTCGAGATCGACCCCTGACGCGGCGGGTCCCGGTGTCAACCGGATCCGGTCAGTCGAAGCCCACCCGGGGGAGCGCCCGGAACAGTCCGACGGCGGCGGCGACGGCCACGAGCCCGAGTCCGACCGCGGCGGCCGGCCTCCCGTACAGCGCCATCCCCGTGCCGAAGAGCACCGCGTAGACGGTGACGCAGCCGAGACCCCACGCGGCGAGGCCCGCGGGCAGGCTCCCGGGCGCGTCCGGTTGCGTGTGCACGGCCTTCCGCCAGCCGCGGGCGAAGGGGCGAATGCGGTCGTAGAAGCCCTGCAGCGTCGCGGTGTCCGTGGGCCGGGTGAGGAAGGTCACGACGAGCCACACGGCCGTCGTGAGGCCGACCCCCAGCAGCAGGCTGACCGCCGGCTCGAGCGCCGGGAACCCCACTCGCTCGTGGAAGAGCGGGAACCAGAGCGCCACCGTCGCGGAGGCCGCCATGCCCGAGATCTCCGACCATGCGTTCACCCGCCACCAGAACCAGCGCAGGAGGAAGATCAGGCCGCTCCCCGCGTGCAGCAGCAGGATGAGTTCGAACGCCTGCTTCGCGCTGTCGAGAAAGAGCGCGAGGGCGGCGGAGAGGACGATCAGCAGCCCCGTGGAGATCCGCGCCACGCGCACGTAGTGGGCCTCGTCCCGGTCCGGGGCCACGAAGCGCCGATAGAAGTCGTCGACGACGTAGGACGACCCCCAGTTCAGATGCGTGGAGATGGTCGACATGTAGGCGGCCGCAAGCGAAGCGACGACGAGTCCCAGGAGTCCGTGCGGCAGGAAGACGAGCATCGCCGGGTAGGCGAGGTCGTGCCCCAGAATGCTCGGATCGAGGTCGGGGAATGCCGCTCCGATGGAGTCGAGCGTGGGATAGACCGCGATCGAGGCGAGGGCGACGAGAATCCAGGGCCACGGCCTCAGCGAGTAGTGCGCGATGTTGAACCACA
>VXMR01000010.1 GCA_009841005.1 Gemmatimonadales bacterium | reverse complement strand
CTGCCGCCGCCGGTCGCGACATCGACGCCCGTGAGCTTGACCGAGCGCCCCACGTAGGCGACCCCGCCCCCGACGCCTCGCACGCCCGCGACGGCGCCCGCCCGCACGGCTCGGCCGACCCGGCGCACGCGTCCCGGCCGCTCGGCTTCCGGCGCATCGGGCGCCGACGGGAACGTCTCGCCATCGAAGCCCGCCGTCTCCGCTCCGCGCCTCCCTCGGGCCACCTGGGCGGCGAGTACCGGGAGCAGTGTGAGCGCCACGAGCAGCGAGGCGAGGAGGGAGAACGTCACCGCGAGCGAAAGGTCGCCGAAGAGGGCGCCCGCCACGCCCTCCACGTACAGCACCGGTCCGAATACGGCGATCGTCGTGAGCGTCGACGCCGTGATCGCCGCCGCCACCTCCCGGGCGCCCCGCCCGGCCGACTCCCGCGCGCTACCGCCCGACTCCTCGCGGTGCCGGAAGATGTTCTCGAGCACGACGATGGAGTTGTCCACGAGCAGGCCGACTCCGAGCGCGAGGCCGCCGAGGGACATGATGTTGAGGCTGACGTCGAACGCGTAGCAGAGCGCGAAGGCCGCCATGACCGAGATCGGGATGGCGAGCCCGATGGCCAGCGGATACCTCGGATCGCGCAGGAAGAGGAAGAGGACGAGGAAGGCCAGCGCGCCGCCGAGCAGCAGGGCGGAGACGACGTTCGAGATCGCGTCCCGGATGAAGGCCGCCTGGCTGGAGGCGATCTCGATCGAGATCCCCTGAAACTCCTCCCGCAGTTGATCCAGCGTCTCGCGCACGCCGTCCGCCACGCGGACCGTGTTCGTCCCCGCCTCCTTGAACACCTGGAGCCCGATCGCGGGCTCCCCGTTGAAGCGCGCGATCGTCTCGAGATCCGCGATCGTGTCGACCACGGTGGCGACGTCGGTCAGCCGGACGGGACGGGACCCGACGCCCCGCGGCCGCGCGATGACGACGTCGAGCAGTTCCTCGACCTCCCGGAACTGGCCCAGCGTGCGCAGGCTGTACTCGAACCGGCCCCGCTGGATCGTGCCGCCGGGCGCATTGTAGTTCGCCTGGTCGAGCGCGTTCGAGATCTCGCTGAGCGAAACCTCGTGCACATCCAGGTATTCCGGATCCACGATGACCCGCAGCTCCCGCTCGGGTCCGCCCGTCAGCCCCGCGAGCGAGACGCCGTCCAACTGCTCCAGGCGGCGCTTGAAGACGACTTCGGAGAGATCGCGCAGGCTGCGCAGGTCGGTCCCGCTCACCGCCAGCGTCATGATCGGATCGCTCGTCGGATCCGATCTCAGGATCGTGGGCCGCTCCGAGCCTTCCGGGAGCCTCTCCGTCAGATTGTCCAGCTTCTCCCGGGTGTGGAGAGTCGCGAACTCCATGTCCGTGCCCCAGGCGAACTGGAGCTGGACGAGCGACTGCCCCTCGCGCGATCGCGACGAGATGCGGCGCGCCCCCGGGATCGAGTACAACTGTTGTTCGATCGGTTCCGTGATGAAGCGCTCGACCTCCGCGGGCCCCGCATCCGAGTACGTCGTCCACACGGAGAGCGTCGGGAAGGCGACATCCGGCAGGAGATCGATGGGCAGCCGGAGGAACGACACCACGCCCAGCACGGCGATGCCCACATAGAGCATCGCCGTCGCCACCGGCCGCCGAAGCGAAACGTCGGGAAGCGCCACGGTCAGCCGACTCGAATGCGGCGGGGGTTCGTCATCGGCCGCCGGGCCCGCCGTCGACGTATTCGGCCAGATTCGACCAGGCGATCTGGTAGTCGTACCGGTTCTGGATCAGCGAGGTCTCGGCGTTCTGCAACGCGGTGACCGCGTTTTGAAGCTCAAGATAGCTCGTGGTGCCAAGCCGATAGCGTTCCTGCTCCATATCGAGACGCTCTCTCGATATCTCATACGCCTGCTCCAGTAACCCCAGCGTCTGAGCAAGCTCTTCGATCTCGGTACCGAAGCGCCTGACATCGCGTTCGATCTCCAACCGCAACCGCCGATAATCTTCCTCGGCCCGTCGCTTGGCGGCCGACGCCTGGGCGTTCTGGCGTTCGCGGCCGAAACCGTCGAAGAGGTTCCAGGAAGCCGAGACGCTGAACCCACTGCTCGTATCGCCCGGGTCGAACTGCCAGAACGAAACATCGGAGCCGAAGCTCTCGTTGCGGTTCAACCTGAAGCCTACGTCGATCCGGGGCAGGTATATCATGCGGGCGGACCACAGCGATGCGGACGCCGCGGACCGATCGGCCTCCAGCGCGGCAAGTCCGGGATCGGAGATCACGGCGGTGCGGACGATGGACTCGATGTCCGGCGCCCCGGCGGGCAGGCCCTCATCTCCGGCCAGTACGAGTCCTTCGCCCGCTTCGGGCGGCAGCCCCATCGAGACCGCGAGCTGCCGGAGCCCGACCCGCAACAGGTTCTGTTCCGCAATGAGCCGGATCCGGGCGTTCAGCAGTTGGAGCTCGGCGCCAAGAAGGTCCGTGCGTTCCACGGCCGCGATCTCGTACCGCCGGCTGGCGATTTCGAGTTCGATTTCCCGGTCGGCGATCTGGGTCCGCGTCAACTCCAGCAACTCCTGGCGCCGCAGGGCGTCGAGGAACTCACGCCGCACAGCCGCGACAACCCTCCGTTGCTCATCGTCGTAACGTCGCTGCGCGCCCCTGAAGTTTGCCGCGCTCCGCCGGAGTTCCGCGAAGCGTCGACCTCCCTCGAGCACTGTTATACCGAGATTCAACCCCTGGCCGGCGGACTGAGACGTGTACGTGAGACGTTCCTGCAGCCGCTCGGCGGGTCCTTCCTGGGCATCGTACGTGGAGCGGGTGGCGCTCGAGCGACTGAGATCCATGCCCACCGACGCCCGGGGAAGAAACGCCCCCCAAGCCGCCAACCGGTCGGCGCCCGCTCCGTCCGCTGCGGCGCGGGAACTCATCAGCACCGGGCTTTCGCTAACGGCGATTCGGACCGCCCGCTCGATATCGAGCGTATCCGGGAGCATCCGTCCCTGCGCGACCGCCGGCGATGCGGCCGCAAGTCCGCCCGTCGCCAGCAGGGCCGTTGCAAGAAGCCGTGGCATGCGCCGACTCGCCGCCGGCCTCACCGCGAACCGTCCGGGGCGGGTTCCGCGGGCGCCACGAGGTCGCTGTGGTTTTCGATGCGCACCTGGGCATCGTGCGTCAGCGTGGCGTGACCGTCGATGAGCACGACTTCGCCGCCCGCGGGCACGAATGTGTCGTCTCCGTCCGGGCTGGGGATGATCTCGACCTGTGTGTCGTTCTCGAGGCCCAGCGTCACATACTCCCACTGGGCGCGCCCCGTCTCCGCACCCGGCGACCCCGGCTCGAACACGAACACGACCTGGCGCCGACTCCGCTCCACGACCGCCTCCTTCGGCACGAACGTCCGGTCCTCGAGCTGCCGGCCGGCGATCCGCACGTTCCCCGGCATGCCCGGGACGATCCGCGCCTCCGGGTTCGACAGCCGCACGGTGACCCGTGCGGTCAGCGTCTCGGCATCGATCAGCGGGTTCACGCTCACGACGCGCCCCTGGAAGACTTCGCCGGGGAGCGCAGGGAAGGTGGCCGTCGCCTGTCGCCCCACCTCCACCAGCGGCAGTTCGGAATGGAGCACTCCGGCATCGATGTCGATCTCCGAAAGATCGACCACCGTCGCGATCGAGTCCCCCGCTCGGACGCGGCTCCCCTGCGCCACCGAGAGGTTCGCTACAAGGCCGGAGAAGGGAGCGACGATACGAGTCTTCGCCAGCTCATACCGCCTCTCGGAAAGCGCTGCTTCCTGCTCGTCGAGGCCGACCCGGATCCGCGCCTGTTCCGCCCTGGCCATGCGTACCGAGTCCGGCAGTTGGTCGTCGAAGAGCACGCGGTCGTCGTACTCCGCCTGAGCTCGCTTCACCCCGGCTTCCGCCCCCTGCACCCGGAGTTCGTAGAGCGCGGGGTCGATCCGGGCGAGAGTTTGACCGGCACTCACGAGCCCGCCTTCCTGCACCGGCACGGCGGTGACGGGCCCCTCGACTTCCGCGTGGAGGGGAGCCTGGCGGAGGGAAGCGGCGTGACCGCTCGCCGTGACCCAGAGCACGAACGTGTCGCGCTGGATGACGGCCCCTTCGACGGGAAGGAAAATGTCCGTGGCGAACGCGGCCGCCGAAGCCGTCCCGCGCACCGCCTCGGCCACGGAGTCCGCTGCGGCATCGCCGAAGCTCTGCGGCTCGTCCTCCCCATCCTCGTTCAGCCGCATGAAGATCCCGACGACGGCCGCACCCGCGACGAGCAGGACGATCAACGTGACCCAATGACGTGCCTTCATAAGCCTCGCACCGCTGTGTTCGGTTCGCGTGGTCGACCAATCGGAGTGGCCGCGGCAAGCCCAATCTATGGCAAGACCGTCAACGGTCCATCAACATCAGGGATCGCGGCTTTGACACTGGAACAAGTCCGAACCGTTGTATGAGCCGCGGACCGGCTGCCTTTACGCTGCGAGGGAGCCTAGGCGGGGGAGGACACCGGGTCAACTAATATGCTAGTAGAATCGAGAAAGCGAGAGCGGCGAGGAGAAGGCATGATCCAGAGGAGCGATGAGAGCGGCACGGCCGAGATCCGCATGGCGCACGAACCGGCGAACGTCCTCACCGTCGAGTTCTCCGACACGCTGGCCGCGGAGTTCGAACGGACGCGTGCGGACGACTCGGTGCGGGCCGTCGTGCTGACGGGCACGGGGTCTGCTTTCTCGGCGGGCGTCGAGCTCTTCCGCGTCGTCGACGACGGCCCAGGGTACGTGGAAGCGCTGCTGCAGAGCCTTGGGACGCTATTCTCGATGCTGCGTGCGTTTCCGAAGCCGCTCGTCGCCGCCGTGAACGGCCACGCGGTGGCGGGCGGCGGCGTCATCGCCTGCGCCTGCGACTATCGGACCATGGCCACCGGCCAGGGACGCATAGGGCTTCCCGAACTGAAGGTCGGCGTACCTTTCCCCGCGGTCGCCCTGGACATCGTGCGAAGCGCGATCCCGCGGCGATACCAGCGCGAGATCATGCTGCTCGGACGCCTGTACGACCCCGAAAGCGCAGCGGAACGCGGCCTCGTGGACGAGATCGTGCCGGCGAACGAACTGCTCGATCGAGCCCGGGCGATCGCGCTCGACCTGGCCTCGATTCCGGTGGCCACGTACAGCCTGACGAAGCGGCAGCTCGCATCTGGCGTGGGGGGCGCCATCGACCTGGAGCCGGAACTCCGCTCCGTCTGGACCGCAGACGACACGCTGGAACACATCCGAGGCTACCTGCGGCGAACGCTCGGCCGCTCGTCCGCCGCCCGCTGACTCGAACGTCGGCGGGCGACGGCAGCATTCGGATCGGGCTGCTAGATCCAGTCCTTCTTGCGGAAGTCCATCATGACCTCGGCGAGCTTCTCCATGTCCGACGGGAGGCCCATCGAGAGGCGGCTCCAGTCCGTCATGGGCGGGAAGGGGCGGCCGACGTTGAACCCGGCCTCGAACATGCGCTCGTTGTAAGTCGCGAGTTCGCCCTTGATCCGGTGCATCACGAAGTTGGTGTGGCTCGGCAGGACTTCGATGTCGAGCTGGCCGAAGACGTCGTACATGATCGCCTTCGCCTCGTCGTTCGTCTTCACGCTCTTGGCGAAGAACTCGTCGTCCGCGAGCGAGGCGACGGCCGCCACGCCCGCGACGTGGTTGGGCGCGTTCCGCGTCGCGAACGGGAGGACCCGCTGCACCGTGGCCTCGTGCGCAATCCCGTAGCCCAGGCGAATCCCGGCCATCGCGTACACCTTCGAGAAGGTGCGGGCGACGATGAGGTTCGGATGGCGTTCGATGAGCGGGACGAAGGTCTTGTAGCCGGGATCATCCGCGAGCTCGAAGTACGCCTCGTCGACGAGGAAGAGGTGCTGCTCGCCCTCGTCGCGGAGCCAGTCCATGATCGGTCCGGTCGGGGTGAGCGTGCCGGTCGGGTTGTTCGGGTTGCAGAAGTAGATCACGCTCGGCGCGGACGACTTCGCGACCTCCTCGCGCATGCGATCGATGTCGTGGGCGTAGTCGCTCGTGAGCGGAACCGTGACGTGGTCGTAGGCGAACGGCTGCGAGTACCGCGGGACGTCCTCGTACGTCGGCTCGGCGTAGATGAGGCGGCCACCGGGCGCCGCCCAGGCCGCCGACGCGATGCGCAGGATCTCCGTCGAGCCGGAGCCGAAGAAGAGCTGGCCGGGCTTAACGCCGAAGCGCGCGACGAGCGCCTCGCGCACGAGTTCGCCGGTCGCGCCAGGATAGCGGTTCGCCTCGTCGAGCCCGTCGATGATCGCCTGCCGCGCGGACGGGGCGATGCCGAGCGGGTTCTCGTTCGAACTCAGCCGGACGGGTCCGTTGTAGTCGC
>VXMR01000132.1 GCA_009841005.1 Gemmatimonadales bacterium | reverse complement strand
CCCGGGAGCGGCTTTCGGAGCGGACCCCGCGCACCTTCGCGCGGGGCCGCCCCGCCTGAGGCTCGGAAGCGTGTCCGGGGAGGGGCAGACGGATTTCCATGACATCGCCGGCGTCGTGGTGGACCGGGCCGGCGGTGTGCTCGTCGTGGCGAACCGGGGCGATGCCACGCTGCGCACGTTCGCGCTCGACGGGGAGTGGCGCGGCACCTGGGGCGGCGCGGGCGGCGGTCCGCGTGAACTGGGGGAACTGACGGCGCTCTTCCGATACCGGGGCGATTCCGTTGTCGTATACGACGGTGAGCGGGGCGCCGCGTCCGTCTGGCCGTACGCCGGCGGGGAGGTGCGGCGCGTCTGGATGCCGATCCCTCCGGGGGACACCCTGCAATCCGCGCGACTGCAGGGTGCCATGGACGACGGCCGGCTGGTATGGGCGGTTCCGAGACCCGACCGAAGCGTCGACGAGATCGGCGAGTCCCATCCCCTGCAGGTCGTCATCTTCCTGACGTCGGCCGAGGGGACGGGCTTCGACCCCGTCGCCGAGACCACGGGGGTCCGGGTCTTCAGCTATCCCGGAGATGCGTACATCTCGGGTCGCATCCCGTTCTCGCCCCAGCCGTTCGTGCTGTCCGGCGATTCGGTCCTTCTCTTCGGGTCCACGGAGCGTCCGCGCGCGGAGCGGGTGACGGGCGGCGGCATGCCGTTGGCTCCGATCGAGTTCTCCGTTCCACCGGTTCCCCTGACCGCGGAGGACCGGGAGACAGCGCTCGCTCCCATCCGCGCCGAGATGAACCGCCGCCTGCCCGCCGAACTGCAGACCCGCATCGCGGCCACGCTCGACGTGTGGGCGTTTCCGGACTTCTTGCCGGCGATGGGAGGCGTGATCGCGGGCGACGACGGGCGCGTCTGGGTGACGAACTACCGGTCACGAATGGACGCACTGCGCGGCGAAGGAGAGGTTTCGGTCTGGAGCGTCTACGCCGGGCCGGGAAGTCCCGGCCGGGACGTCGAGTTCCCCGGCGGCTTCGATCTGCTGTGGGCCGACGAAACGGAGGCGGCCGGGGTCGTCCGGGATGAGTTCGACGTCGAACACGTCTGGATCGTTCCGCTGCCCGCGGGCGCGAGGTCGCCGGGGACATGAAGCGGCCCGGAATCCAGGATGTCGGTCTCGCGGTGTGCTTCGTGCTCCTGGCGGTGATCGCCTTCCGCCCGACGGGCGTGGTCGGCGGCCGCCTCAGGGAGTGGAAGTCCGAGCGGCAGGTGCTCGCGCTCTACCGCGAGGAATGGAAGCAGGCCGCCGCCGAGCGAAGGAGCGTGCTCGGCAGCGGCGATGCCGCGCCCGCGATCTTCGAGTTCAGCGACTATCTCTGCCCCTTCTGCCGGCTCTCGCACGAGAACGTGAACGGGTGGGCGGCGTCGGGTGAGGCGAGGGTCGTGCTGGTTCACGTGCCCCTCTCGGACCGCTCCGCCGATGCGGCGCGCGCGGCGATCTGCGCGGAGGCCAGGGGAGCGTTCCCGCGGATGCACGACTACCTGATGACGAACGAAGACTGGAGGGCGGGAGACGTGGACTGGGAATCCATCGCGGCAGCGGCGGACGTTCCCGCGGGAACGTCCTTCACCCGGTGCCTGGACTCCGCGGCGACCGCCGAGCGCCTGGCCCGCGACGCCGCGCTCGCCGACCGCTGGCGGATCACCGCGACCCCGACCTTCGTCTCGGAACACGCCCGGATTGTAGGAGCCGCGTCCGAAACCGATGTAGAGAAGCTGCTCGGCCGCCGAGAACCTACGCGTAGGAAGCGGCGATTCGGGTCAGTGCGGCTTCGAGGTCGGCCATGTAGCGGGGGACGTCTGCCTCGGCGATCGGGGGGCCGTGGATCGGGGCGATCCAGGCCGGAGGGTGTTTCTCCAGCATCGCGTGCAGGGCGCCCATGACCCGGTCCGGGTCCGCGTAGCGCAGCCACGGGAGCGTCTGCGCATGGAACTCATGCACGCCCTCCGCGCGTCCTTCCTCCGGGAGCCGTCCCCAGTCGACGTCGCAGGCGCCCGGGGCGTGGAGCGCGCCGAAGCCATCCGCGACGAACAGGGTGCGCGAGGCTTCGTCGTAGACCCAGGTCGTGTGATTTCGGTCGGCGAGCGGGGGGTCGAGGACGACGAAACGCCGGCCCAGCACCTCGGTCACGTCGCCGATCTTCGTGCGGCGGGCGTACGGGAGACCCTGGAGGTCCGGGTCGCCGCAGGAGGCGATGATCTCGAAGTCGCCCCAGTCCTGGCGGAAGGCGGGGATGTTGCCCGAGTGGGGATAGTCGGAGTGGGACAGAATGATGGCGCCGATACCGCGGCCGGCGGTGGCGTCGTGGATCCGGTCCGCGAGGCGCTGCCGGTGGTGGAAGGAGCCGGAATCCATGAGGATCGCCCCCTCCGGCGCGTCGACGAGGTAGACGGAGACGTGGATGTGGCCGTTCGTCTCCGGGAAGGACTCGTGGACCCAGGAGACTCCGCCGCCCAGATCGATGACGCTCACGGCGCGCCCCCGCTCAGGCGAACGCGCCCGCTCACAGGACGCCCCCGCGCCCGCCCGCCGCCACGCGCCGCACGACCTCGTTCATGCGCTCGTAGTAGGGCGCCGCGTCCTCCCCGGGGATCGGGAGTCCGTGCGCCGACGCGAGACCGTATCCGGCGAACTGCACGGCCAGGGCGTCCGTCGCCGCCGTGACCTTGTGGGGGTGGACGTACTGGAACCAGAACATGACCCGGCTGTGGAACTCCTCGAGGCGGCCCACGTCCACGACCGTGGCGATCTCGTCCGTGCGCCGCAGGCTCTCGCCGCTCTGGTGCGGGAAGCCCATCCAGTCGACGGTGAAGAGCGTGCGGGTCGTCTCTTCGCTCATCCACGTGTGAATCGCGGCGTCGAGGAAGGTTGCCTCCGGGAAGCGGACCCGGAGCCCGCCGAGATCGATCTCGTCTTCGGGCCCCACCTTCATCGCGTCGTCCAGGTGGTAGAGCGCGTGCGTCTCGCCGGCGGCCGGGGCCACGAGTTGGCAGTCCGGATAGCGCCGCAGCACCTGCATCGTGTTGCCCGCGTGAGGCACGTCGGGGTGCGAGAGGGCGAGGTAGTCGAGTGGCCGCTCCCCGAGCAGTTCCTCGAGCGCCGGGAGGAGGATGTGACCCGAGGCCGGAGAGAGCGTGTCCCAGAGCAGCGTCCGCTCACCCGTCAGCAGGTACGCGTTCTGCGGGACGTAGAGTTCGTTTCCGGGCTTGTACCAGTCCGCGCCGCTCTCCAGCACCGCGCGCGCGATCCCGGCCCGGTGCCCGCCCAACTCCTGGATCCAGTGGATACCCGGCCATACGTCGCGCCGCCAGCCGGCCTCCGTCCTGGCGGTCGGCGCCGGGGTCTCCGTCGGCATCGGGGCCGCGGGCGGCGTCGTGGTGTCGCTTCCGGAGTCGCACATGCGGGTCAGTCTACCGAACGCCCGCCCGCCGCCACCAGACTGACTGCCCGAGCCCGGGAGATCCGCGCTCCCTGGTCCTACCCGATCCGGAAGTTCAGCGACGCCGCCACCTCCGCCTGTCGTTCGTCGAGAGTGATGAACGAGACATCCGAAGGCCTCCGCGCCACATGCAGGGCGCACGCCACGTGCCAGAGATCCGCGCCCCGCAGGTAGCCGGCTCGGAGGGCGGTCCGCATCTCTCGCGAAAGAGGCCGCTTCGGCTGAACCCAGCTGAATCCGGAGACCAGATCGCCCGGAAAGGGCTTTCCTTCTCTGGCGCAGACCGATCGCAGCTCCGCTTCCAGGAGGTTGGATGACATCAGATCGCGGAACCCCCGCAATCGGTGGGCGATTTCGTCCGCGCCGGCCTCGACGAAAGCGACCGAGACGATCGCGGACGTATCCACGTAGGCGGCGCTCACTCGCCGCGGTCGGCCAGAAAACGTTCCAGCGCGCCTGGCACCGGCGTACCGGGTTCGATGGGCTTCCGGTGCTTCGGACGGGGCGTGAGGATCCCTCGCCGCTCCAGATCCGCCAGCCGTTCCTCGAGATCCGTGCTCTTGCGCCGAAGCGGTCGGAGTTCGGCCACCGGCTCCCCCCGGTAGGATATGGTCACGGTTCGCCCCTCCCTCACGTGGCGTAGTACTTCGGAGAAACGGGCCTTCGCCTCATAGGTCGAGTAGAGCAGTTCCATCGATCCAGCATAACTAGTCAGACCAGTCTTATCAATGATCTCCCGCCTCCCGTGGCCCGTCCCGGACGAAGGCGTCACATTCCTTCCCATGAATATCAGAGGATGGTCTGTGCCATCATCCGGACGTCAACTCGCGGCGGCCACAGCCGGTGTGGTCTTGGCGTCGGTCGCCGCGGTCGGGTGTTCGCCATCCGGGGAGGAGGCGGCGTTTCCAAGCCGGGCCATCGAGATCGTCTCGTGGGCGACGCCGGGCGGACCGACGGATCTCCTCTCGCGGGCCCTGGCCGAGGCCGCGCCGCCGCACTTCGATGGCCGGCGCGTCACCGTCATGACCCGGCAGGGCGGGGCGGGCGCTGCGGGCATGCAGTACCTGCAGGGACGGGAGGGAGACCCGCACGTGCTCGGCGTCTTCACGGCGAGCGGCACCGTGAACATGGCGACGGGGCGGATTCCGTTCTCTCCCGGGGACTTCACCCCCATCCTCCGCATCCAGATCGACCCCTTCCTGATCGCGGTGCGGGACGACAGTCCCTTCCACACGCTCGGCGACCTGTTCGAGGCCGCACACGCCCGGCCCGGCGAGGTCTCGGTGTCGGGGTTCGGGGCGGCGTCGGCCCACTTCCTCGGCTTCGCCCGGCTGAGGGCCGCGGCGGGAGACCCGGATGTGCGCTGGATCGCGTACGAGGGGTCGGCGGACGCGGTGGTGGCGGCGCTCGGGGGACACACGGACGCGGCGCACACGAACTACAACATAGTGCGCGAGCACCTGAGGGCGGGGACGATGCGGGTGCTGGGGGTGGCGCTTCCCGTCGAGGCGCTGCCGGAGACGCCGAGCTACGCGGAACAGGGATACGACCTGACGCCGGTCCACTGGCGCGGCGTCGTGGGCCCCCCGGGGCTGGATCCGGCGCTGCGCGCGGAGCTGCGCGCGCGGCTGATGGCCGCGATCGAGGACCCGGGGTTCCGCGAATACATGGAGCGGGCCGCGCTCGAATACGCGACGATGGCGGACGCGGACGCGTTCGGGAGCTGGATGGCCGAGGAGGTGGCGACGAGCCGGGACATGCTGCGGCGGCTGGGAATCCTGGATGAGTAGCGCCTCCGCGGGCGGGACGACGCGGCTGGGCCTGCTCGCGGAAGCCGGACTGCTCGCCGTCGTGGCGGCCGGGGTCCTGCTCGACTCGCGCTCCTACCCGGGCTCGCTGGCCGAGGGGGCGCCGGGTCCGGCCTTCTTCCCGCGGCTGCTCGCCGTGCTGCTCATGGGCTGCGCGGCGTGGCTCGCGGTCCGGGCCGCGCGACGGCCGCCGGAGCCGGACACGGGACGTTCCTGGGGGAGCGCGGCCCCGGGCGCGGGAGGCCGCCGCGGCGCCCGCCTGGCGCTCGGAGCCGCGTGGATCGCCGTCTTCCTCCTCGCCTGGCCCCGGCTCGGGACCGTCGTGTCGGTGCCGCTCCTCGTCGCCGGGCTGATGTGGCTGACGGGCGAGCGCTCGCGGCTCGTGCTCATCGCTGTGCCGCTCGGCTTCGCCGCCTTCATCTATCTCGTGTTCATGGTGGTGCTCGGCGTGCCGCTCCCGTCCGGGTTCTGACCCGCCGCCCGTGTCCGCCTTCCTCGACGGCCTGCTGACAGCGCTCCAGCCGGGGAACCTTGCCGCGCTCCTCGCGGGGAGCCTCCTCGGCGTGTTCGCGGGCGCGATGCCGGGGCTGAGTTCGACGGTGGGACTCGCGCTCGTCCTCCCCGTCACGTTCGCGCTCGACCCGACGCCGGCGCTCCTGATGATGGTCTCGATCTACATGGCGGCGGAGTACGGCGGTTCGATCACCGCGATCGCGATCGGCGTGCCGGGGAGTTCGCCCGCCCTCGCGACGACCTTCGACGGCTACGCCATGACGCGGCGCGGCGAGGCGGGACGCGCGCTCGGGATCTCCCTCTTCTCCAGCATGAGCGGCGGGCTCCTCGGCACCGTCCTCCTCGTGCTCGCGCTGGGGCCGCTCTCGCGGGCGGCGATCGCCTTCGGGCCGGCGGAGTACTTCGGGCTCGGCGTGTTCGGGCTCTCCATCGTCGCGAACCTCGTCGGGAAGGACCCGTTCAAGGGGATCGTGAGCGCCCTCCTCGGACTCCTCTTCTTCATCGTCGGACTCGACGTGCTCACGGGGGCGCCGCGGCTCACCTTCGGCACGAACGCGCTCATGGACGGTCTCGGGCTCGTCCCGATGCTGATCGGCTTCTTCGCGATCGCGGAGGCGCTGGCGGCGGTGA
>VXMR01000140.1 GCA_009841005.1 Gemmatimonadales bacterium | reverse complement strand
TGTTTTTAATTTCCCGGCGCCGCGACTTCAAGCCGCCCGCTGCCGGCCCCGGCTGCGGGGCCCTCCCGAGCCGGGCCGGCGGGCGGCGGCCACACCTCGTAGGCGCGGTTCGCGACCACGCGGACGTTCCGGCTCCGCCCCGAGGGCCAGACGATCCTCGCTTCGGCGGCCTCGGCGTCGCCCATGGCGAAGGTGAGCCCGGGATCCGAGCCGGAGAGATACATGCCGCCCGCGGTCACCTGCCGCGTCTGCTCCGGCGACGCGCCGGCGAGCACGACGCGCGCCCCGATCGCCTGCGTGTTGCCGCCCTCCCCGATTACGCGCACGGCGATCCGCGCCCGCCCGGCGTCGTTGCGCAGGACGAGGGGCGGTTCGTCCAGCCGCGTGATCACGACGTCCCGATCGCCGTCGCGGTCGAAGTCCGCCGCCGCGATCCCGTGACTCACGTCCGGCTCCGCCCCGTACCCCCAGCTCCGGGTCATGTCGGCGAAGGCGCCGTCACCGAGGTTGCGGAAGGCGAGGTTCCGCAGCCGGAGCGGCGGAAACACCCCGAGTTCCTCGCGCCAGTCCACCTGGATGCGGCGGGTCCGCAGCGCCTCCTGCGTGTCTCCGTCCAGCGGGTCCCACGCGTGCCCGTTCGTGACGAGCAGGTCCTCGTAGCCATCGAGATCGACGTCGAGGAACATCGCGCCCCAGGTCCACTCCGACGCGTCGAGCCCCGCGGCCCGCGCCGTCTCGGCCCACGTACCGTCGCCCCGGTTGAGCTGGAGGGTGTTCCGGTCGACGGAGATCCGCGTCGCGTGCCCGCCGGGGGGCGTCCACCCGGGCACGGCGAGGGCGACCTGCTCCCGCCGCCTCACGGGATCGGGCGAGAGCATCTCCGTCGTCACGAAGTCCGTGTCGCCGTCTCCATCGATGTCCGAGAAGTCGACCCCCATCGAGGAGGTGCTCTCGGTGCGGAAGGCGAGTCCCGACGCGGCGGTGAACGTGCCCCCCTCGTTGAGCCAGAACCCGTCCCGGCTGCCCAGATCGTTGGCTACGAAGAGGTCCGCGTCCCCGTCGTCATCCGCGTCGAAGAACCTTGCGACGAGCCCCCAGTCCCGGGGGACGGCGGAGACCGGCTCGCCACCCGCCTCCCGGAAGATCCCGCCCGCGAGGTCGACCGGCGCGAAGCCCCCGGATCCATCGTTCAGGTAGAGCTCGTCGGGGTCCGCGAGTTCGAAGCGCAGCACGCTCTCGCCCTGGAGTTCGAGCCGGTAGTGCTCGTCGAAGGGGGGGCGGAGCACGAACTCGTCGCCGACGCGCTCGGCGATCTCGCGCGGCCTTCGCTCCTCGGGGCTGAAAAGGTCGTCCCCCTGGACGGTCTTGTAGTTCGCGAAGTACGCGTCGAGGTCCTCGTCCCCGTCGATGTCGGCGAGCGCGAGCGTGCTGCTCCCCCATTCCCCCTCGAACCCCGCCTCGACCTCCTCGAACACGCCGCTCCCGTCGTTCAGGAGGAGGGCGTTCGTCCCCCCGTGTACGGCCACGAAGAGGTCCAGGTCGCCGTCGCCCTCCGCATCCGCGAGCACGGCGCCCCGCGACAGCCGGTCCCCGAGGCCGGCCCTGGAGCGCTCCGTCACGTCCTCGAAGCGCCAGCCTCCGAGGTTGCGGTAGAGGACGTTCGGCCGGTCGAGCATGCAGAGGTAGAGGTCGACCCAGCCGTCCCCGTCCACGTCCCCGAGCGCTATGCCGACGCCGTGGATGAGCGTTCGGTTCGCGAGCCGGGCCTCGCGGGAGACGGTGGGGACCGCCTCGATGCCCGTCCTCCGCGCCGACAGCGGGGTGAAACCGCCCTCGGGCTCGCCCTCGAAGGAGAGGAGGCGCACGCGGGTTCCGTTCCCCTCGATCCAGTCGATCGAGGGGGGCGGGGCGGAGGCGTCGCAGGCGGCGAAGAGGCCGGCGGCGAGGGCTGCGGCGGGAAGAACGCGGAAGCGGGGTTTGCCGCGGGCGGCTATTCGTGGTCTCCGCGGAAGACGGACCGCATCCCCTCCACCGCGTCGCGGGCCCCGTCCGCGGCGCGCGCGAAGACGGCCGCGAGTTCCCGTTTCCCCGTGCCGGCGAGCGGGATGTCGAAGGTGAAGTGGACCGCCACGCCGGCAGGGCGGACGTTCTCCTTCGGATCGGTCCACCCGCCGTCCGGGTCGAGGGCGCCCTCGATATGCACCTCGACGGTGTCCGAGACGGCCCCCACCTCCTGCGCGACCTTGGAGAGCCGGGACGCGAGCGCGTCGTTACGCGTGGGGTTCGACTCCCGCTCGTCCAGCCAGAGGGCGGGAGGGGCCACGTCGATGTGGACGTACCCGAGCATCACCTCGGGACCGAGTTCGAGCCCGTCGCGGCCGGGAATCGGGTCTTCCGGCGGAGCGAGGTAGGTGCCGAGCCCCTCGGTCCCGATGTTCGCGAGTCCGAGCGCCATCTCGTCGATCACGAGTTCGACCATCGCGGACGGGGCGTGGAGGGTGTCGAGCGCGCCGGACTCGAGGATGTCGAGTTCGGACTGGTCGTAGGCGACGACGCGGAAGAACCAGGAGAGCGGCTCCTGGCGCCCCTCGAAGAGGTCGCGCGCGCCCAGTCCCCTGTCGCGGAGCGCGCTGAGGAGAAGGGCGCTCAACTGGTGTCGTGTGATCTCGGCCATGGCCTGCGGTTCGCCGTGCGGTGTGGGTGGAGGCCGGTCAGGGCGTGATCATGACGTGCGCGTTCGCCGTGCCGGCCCCCATCAGCCATGCGCCCCGCGTCGCCCTCGTCGGGAGGCCCAGGTCTTCGGCCGTCGCGAATGGCGTGTAGATGACGGCCTGGTGCCGCTGGACCGCCTCCAGATCCCCGGACCACCCCTCGGCAGCGTAGATCGCGTGCAGGAAGGCGTAACTCGGCATCTGCAGCGTGCCCGCCTCGATCTCGGACATCCGCATCTCGACGTTCTCCCGCCCCGTGACGCCCTGCGCGGTGAGTTCGCGGCCGCGCGCCATGTACGTCTCGAGCGACTCGTGGTAGCAGGCGGAGTGGAAACCGTCGACGGCGGGGTCGTCGGCGATGCAGATGAACGGTCCGGCGCCCTCGCGCAGCGTCACCCACTCGTCTCCCTGCTTCTGGAGGACCTTCGCGGTCGCCTGCTCCGCTTCCGTGGGGATGGGCGCGATGGCGAGCGCGACCGCGTCCTGAGCGGCGACGTCGGGGGCGGCGGCGATCGAAAGGGCGGGGATGAGCACCGCCGGAGCGGCGAACGAACGGCGAAACATGCGGTCCTCCTGGGGCTGGGACTTTCCGGGAATAGGCACTCGCCGGGGCGGCGGCGCAATCCGGTGCGGTGTCGTGGAAGTACGCGGCGCCACACTCGGGGGCGCGGTGCGTTGCGCACGGCGGTCGTGCGGTCAAGATTCGCGGCGCCGCCGCATACGCAGCAGGACCGTGGATCAACACCGTGGATAATGGGAGTCGCCCTTGAGCGTTCGAATCTGTGTCCCGCGGGAGACCGCCGCCGGGGAGTCGCGGGTCGCCCTCACGCCGGACGGGGCGAAGCGTCTGCTCTCGGATGACGTTTCGATCGCCGTCGAAGCGGGAGCGGGACGGGCGGCCGGCTTCCCGGATGCGGCCTACGAGGACGTGGGCGTGGAGATCGTCCCCGATGCGGGCCGGCTTCTGGGCGAGGCCGACGTCGTATTCAAGGTCGCCCCGCCGTCGGAGGCCGAAGCGGACGGACTCCGGGAGGGGACGGTCCTCGCGTGCCTCCTGCGCCCGCACGAGAACGCGGCGCTGATCGAGCGCCTCGCCGCGGGCGGAGTCACGGCGCTGTCGCTGGAACTCGTGCCGAGGATCACGCGCGCGCAGTCGATGGACGCCCTCTCGTCCCAGAGCAATCTGGCGGGGTACAAGGCCGTCCTCCTCGGAGCGAACTCGCTCGGGCGCATCTTTCCCCTCCTCATGACGGCGGCGGGGACGCTCTCCCCGGCGCGGGTGCTCGTGCTGGGGGCGGGGGTCGCGGGGCTGCAGGCGATCGCGACGGCCCGCCGGCTCGGCGCGGACACGTGGGGTTACGACATCCGCGCCGCCGTGCGCGAAGAGGTCGAGAGCCTCGGTGCAAAGTTCGTGGACCTCGACGAGGGCGCGGCGGACGACGCCGAGACGGAGGGGGGCTACGCAAAGGAACTCGAGGAGGCGGAGCAGGCGCGGCAGCGGGAACTGCTCGCGCAGCACGTCGCGCGGGCGGACGTCGTCATCACGACGGCGCTGGTGCCGGGACGCCGCGCGCCCGTGCTGATCACCGACGACGTGGTGGACCGGATGAAGGAGGGCTCGGTGATCGTCGATCTCGCGGGCGAGGCCGGCGGCAACTGCTCGCTGTCGGCGCCCGGGGAGACGGTCGTTGAGCGCGGCGTGACGATCCACGCCCCGCTCAACGTGCCGGGCTCGCTTCCCTACCACGCGAGCCAGTTGCTCGGCCGCAACCTCTCCGCGCTCGTGAAGCCGATGTTCGGGGAGGACGGGGTCGCGGTGGACCTGGAGGACGATGTGATCGGACCCTGCTGCGTGACGCACGCGGGAGAGGTCCGGTTCGGCGCCTGACGCGCACCTGACGACGGAGCCCGGGGCGGTCGACCCCGGGCGAAACTCAACGACGAGGCCTGGCCGATGGAAGGAACGCTCCTGATCGGACTGTATGTGTTCGTGCTCGCGATGTTCGTGGGCTTCGAACTCATCACGAAAGTGCCGCCCACGCTGCACACGCCGCTCATGTCGGGATCGAACGCGATCTCGGGGATCTCGATCGTGGGCGCGCTGCTTGTGATCGGACGCGCCGGAGACGCGCACCTCATGCGTTGGATCGGGCTGGCGGCGCTGATCCTCGCCACGATCAACGTCGTCGGCGGCTTTCTCGTCACCGACCGCATGCTCCAGATGTTCAAGAGCAAGGACGCGAGCTGAGCGATGGAAATGTCAGGATTCTCGACGGTCATCCCGCTCGCCTACCTGGCGTCCGCCGTCCTTTTCATCCTCGGGATCAAGCGGCTCAGCCATCCGGATACGGCGGCGGGCGGCAACCGGCTCGCCGCGCTCGGCATGCTGCTCGCGGTGATCGCGACGCTGCTCGAGAGCGGTCTGGACTACACGTGGATCATCGTCGGCGTCGCCGTCGGCGGCCTGATCGGCGCGGTCATGGCCCGGACGGTGAAGATGACCGCCATGCCGGAGATGGTCGCGGTCTTCAACGGCTTCGGCGGGGCCGCGTCCGGTCTCGTCGCGGTCGGGGAGTACCTGCGCGTCGCGGGGGGCGCGGAGATGCTCGCCGTCGACTCCGGGGTGTCGATCATGGCCGGGACGCTGATCGGCGCCGTCACCTTCTCCGGCAGCATGATCGCGTTCGGGAAGCTGCAGGGGTTCGTGACCGGCAACGCGATCTCGAACCCGCTCGTGAAGTTCTCCGCCGGCATCCTCCTGGGCTTCGCCGTGGTCCTGGCGGTCTACCTCGTCGGCTTCGAGTCGAACCTCGTCTTCTACTGGGGTCTCATCGCGGCCGCCCTCATCCTCGGCGTCCTGTTCGTGATCCCGATCGGGGGCGCGGACATGCCGGTCGTGGTGGCGCTGCTCAACTCCTACTCCGGGCTCGCGGCGGCGTCGGCCGGGTTCGTGCTCGAGAACAACGCACTCATCATCTCCGGCGCGCTGGTCGGAGCCTCCGGACTCATCCTCACCGGCATCATGTGCCGCGCGATGAACCGCTCGCTGGCGAACGTCCTGTTCAGCGCCTTCGGGACGACGGCGGCGTCGGCGGGGCGAGCGGCGGACGGCGACCGGGTGGCGACGCCGATCGAAGCCGAGGACTCCGCCATGGTTCTCGGCTACGCGTCGCAGGTCATCTTCGTCCCCGGCTACGGCCTCGCGGTGGCGCAGGCACAGCACCGGGTGCGCGAACTGGCGGACCTGCTGACGGAGCGCGGCGTCTCCGTGCGCTATTGCGTCCACCCGGTGGCGGGGCGGATGCCCGGCCACATGAACGTCCTGCTCGCCGAGGCGAACGTGCCGTACGAGCAGCTCTGCGAGCCCGAGGACGTGAACCCCGACATGGAGAACATCGACGTCGCCGTGGTCGTGGGAGCGAACGACGTCGTGAACCCGCTCGCGCGCGACGAACCGTCGAGCCCGATCGGGGGCATGCCGATCATCGAGACGGACCGCGCGAAGACGTGCATAGTTATCAAGCGCTCGCTCTCGGTGGGCTACGCGGGGATCGACAACCCGCTCTTCTACCTGCGGAACAACCGCATGTTCTTCGGCGACGCCTCCGACGCCCTGGCCCGAATCACCGAAGAAGTGAAGCAACTCTGATGCTCGAACCGGCGCGGCTCGCCACCTCGGGATCGTGACGGTCGATCGGCGGGGGTTCGTGATCCGGTCGGGAGCGGGGGCGGCGGGTCTCACGATCGGCCTCTCGGGG
>VXMR01000024.1 GCA_009841005.1 Gemmatimonadales bacterium | reverse complement strand
GGGGGGGTTGTTATTTGTAAACCCCCCACCCCCCCCCCCGCGGGCGCCGCCGCAGGTCCCGCAGAATCTCGAGCGCGGCGAGCCGCCCCGAGGCGCCGCAAACCCCGCCTCCCGGATGCGTACCCGAGCCGCACTGGTAGAACCCCCGCACGGGCGTCCGGTAGTCGGCCCAGGCGGGCGACGGGCGGAAGAAGAAGAGCTGCTGAGGCGTCAGCTCGCCGTGGAAGATGTTGCCCTCCGTGAGCCCCAACTGCTCCTGCATGTCCAGCGGGGTGAGCACCTGCCGGTGGAGGATGGAGTCCTTGAGGTTCGGCACGTACTCCGAGAGCGTGTCGACGACCGCGTCCCCGAACGCCTCCCGCTTCGCGTCGTCCCAGCCGCCCTCGATGTCGAAGGCGGCGTACTGGACGAAGATCGACATCACGTGCCGTCCCGGCGGCGCCATCCCGGGGTCGATCATGGACGGGATCACGATGTCCATGTAGGGCCGGCGCGAGAACCCTCCGTACTTCGCGTCGTCGTAGGCGCGCTCCAGGTGGTCCATGCTCGGACTGATGGAGAAGGCGCCCCGCAGGTGCGGCCCCCCGCCCGGCAGGCAGGAGAACTCCGGCGCCTCCGAGAGCGACAGGTTGACCTTCCCGGAGGAGCCGCGGATCCGGAAGCGCCGGATCGCCGTCACGAGATCCTCCGGCAGCTCCTCCGGGTCGAGCAGGCCGAGGAAGGTGCGCTTCGGATCGACCCCGGACACGACCGTCTTCGCCGTGAGTTCCTCGCCATCCTCCAGCACGACGCCCGTCGCCCGCCCATTCGCCGTGAGCACCCGCTCCACCGTGGCCCCGGTACGGATCTCCGCCCCGTGGGACTTCGCCGCGGAGGCGATGGACTCGCTGACCATCCCGTTCCCGCCCCGCGCGAACCCCCACGCCCGGAACACGCCGTCGATCTCCCCCATGTAGTGATGGAGAAGGACGTACGCCGTCCCCGGAGACCGGGGGCCGAGGAAGGTCCCGATGATTCCGCTCGCCGACATCGTCGCCTTGAGCGGATCCGACTCGAACCACTCGTCGAGATAGTCGGCCGCGCTCATCGTCCCCAGCTTGAAGAGCGCGTGGAACTGCTGCTCGTCGAGGCCGCGCGCGTGCCGTCCCAGCATGAGCAGCGTCTTCAGATCGCGCAGTCCGGGAGAGAGCGGGTCGGGCGGCACGATGCCGAGGAGCGGTTTCACGGCCCACGCGAGCCGGTACATGAGCGTCGCGAAGTCATCGTACGCCTCGGCGTCCTTCGGAGAATGGCGATAGAGGTCGCGCCGCGTCTGGTCGTGGTCGGCCCAGCGCCCGAGGTAGTCGCCGTTCGGAAGCGGGGTGACCGTGCTCTCCAGCGGGAGGATCTCCAGCCCGTGCCGCGCGAGCCGCAGGTCGCGGATGATCTCCGGCCTCAGCAGGCTCACGACGTAGGAGGCGACGGAATACTTGAAGCCCGGGAAGATCTCCTCCGTCACCGCGGCGCCGCCCACCAGGTGCCGGCGCTCGAGCACGACCGTGCGCAGTCCCGCCCGGGCGAGGTAGGCGGCGTTGATGAGGCCGTTGTGGCCGCCCCCGACGATGATCGCGTCGTACGCGTTCGTCGCGCTCACGGCGTGGCCCGTTTCCTCTCGGGATCGAAGAACGGGGTCTTCGCCACCGTAGCCCGGGCCCGGCGCCGCCGGTGCTCGACGGTCACCTCGATCTCGAGTTCGGTTCCGACGCCCGCGGACTCCGCTTCGAGGTGGGCCAGTCCCAGATAGGTCTTGAGGGTCGGCGACCAGCCCCGGCTCGTGGCGTAGCCCACCTGTCGCCCCCCGGCGTACAGCGGCACGCTGTCGCGCAGGGTCGTGCCCGGGAGCTGCGGCGGGAGGCCGACGGTCGCGTACGCCGCTTCGAGCGATTCCCAGTCGAGGACGATCCCCCGTAAGCGCCACGCGGGCGGGTGGGCCCGTTCGGCGCGGAGGGCTGCCCGGCCCACGAAGTTCGACGCCCCGAGCGACACGGTCCAGCCGAGGCCGAGTTCGTACGGAGACGATTTCCGGTCTTCGATGATCGCGCGGTGGGCCGGGATGAAATCGACATCGACGAGGAGCAGGCCGGCCTCGAGGCGCGCCATGTCCAGGGCGAGCATGCCGGCCGGGGCGAGGCCGAACGGCGCACCCGCCGACGTGAGCGCGTCCCACAGCGGAATCGCGTCCGCGGCGCCGACCCAGATCTCGTAGCCGAGGTCGCCGGTGTAGCCCGTGCGCGAGATTTCCGCGGCGATCCCGGCGATCCGCGCCGACATCACGCGGAAATAGCGGAGTCCCGCCACGTCGCCGTCAGTGAGCCTCCGGAGCAGATCGCGCGAACGGGGCCCCTGGAGTGCGAGCGCGGCCACCCGCTCCGTTTCCTCCCGGATTTCCACATCGAGTCCGCGGGCGTTCTCATGCAGCCACTTCAGCGTCGGTTCGGCGGACGTAAGGCGGAAATCGGACGCGCCGAGCCGGTGCAGGGTACCGTCGTCCCGCACCTTCCCGGCCGCGTCGCACCAGGGCGTGTAGTACACCTGGCCGATCTCCTGCCGGTCCACGTCCCGCGTCACCACCCGATTGGCGAGCGTGGCCGCCCCCGGCCCCGAGAGCCGGTACTTGTGGAGCGGGGAGACATCGATGAGCGCGGCTGCCGACCGAATCGCGTGGTACTCGGGCTCGTGCGTCGGCTCGTACGAACTTGCCGAGAGATGCCCGGCCCAGCGCCGCCAGTTGCCGGCCTGGCAGAGCGGGCCGGTTCGTTCATGAAAGGGCGTTCCCCGGACGGCGGAAGGCGCTGGCACCGTGGCGTTCGGCGGGTGGTGGGTGGCCGACGGCCGGAGCGGCCGGCTAGCCGGGGAGCCGCAGGGCGACGAGTTCCCCGGGCACGCCGCGTCCCGCGACCGCCGCGACGATGTACTGACGGCCGTCGTGCATATACGTCATCGGAACGCCGGTCTGGTGCGACGGCAGTTCGATCTCGGCCAGGATCTCACCCGTCTCCTTGTCGTGCGCGCGCAGGAGACCGGTGAGGTCCGGCGACATCGTCCCCCCGCCCGTTCCCGCGAAGAGCAGCGTGCTCGTCGCGAGGAGGCCCGCCCTGCTGGGCCGACCCGTGCGCGGGACGTCGACGCCTTCGAGCGCCGGGTGCTCCTCCACGAACGACGGCGTGTGGTCGTTCGCGACCTGCCACACCTTCCGGCCCGTCTTCATGTCGAGCGCCGTGATCCTTCCCCACGGCGGCTTCAGGATCGGCAGTCCCTGCGGGCCGCCGACGCCGCGGGGCCGTCCGGCGATGTAGCGCATGTTCGACGACTCGGGATCGTTCACGAGCCCGATCACGGAGCCGCGCGTCGCGGACCCCACGAAGAGCCGCTGCGTCTCCGGGTCGTACGCCGCGCCCGGCCAGTTCGCCCCGCCAAGGCTGCCGGGCGTGATGAGGGTCCCCTGGTTCCCCCCCTCGACGAGCACGGTCGGCGGCGTAAACAACTCGCCGAGCGTGAGGTTCTTCGCGATCTCGAGCGCCTCCGCCTTCAGTTCCGGCGTGAGGTCGATCAGGTCGTCCTCGGTCGCGCCCTGCATGTCGAACGGCTCGGGAAGCGTCGGAAAGGGCTGCGTCGGCGCGTACCATTCCCCCGGCACGTCCCCGGCGGGCACGGGGCGCTCCTCGATCGGCCACACCGGGTCGCCCGTCACGCGGTCGAACACGTAGGTGAAAGACTGCTTCGTCACCTGGGCCACAGCCTGGATCTCCCGGCCGTCCACCGTGATGTCCATCAGAACGGGCGCCGCCGGCGGATCGAAGTCCCAGATCCCGTGATGCACGGTCTGAAAGTACCACACGACTTCGCCCGTGCCCGCGTCCACGCACACGAGGCTCTGCGAGTAGAGGTTGTCGCCCGGGCGATGGCCCCCGTAGTAGTCGCCCGTCCCCGACTCCACCGGCAGATAGACGTAGCCCAGATCGAGATCCGCCGTGAACGGCGTCCAGACGGCGGCGTTCCCGGTGTAGTCCCAGGATCCGTCCTCCCACGTCTCGTGGCCGGGATCGCCGGGCTGCGGGATCGTGTGGAAGGTCCAGAGCTGCTCGCCCGTCCGCGCGTCGAACCCACGCACGTGGCCCGGCGGCATTTCCTTGGTCGGAGGGCGTCCCCCCTGCGGGAGTGCGGCTCCCACGACGATCACATCTCCGACGACGACCGGGGGAGAACTGGAGCCGATGCGGTCGTTCACCAGATCCAGGTCGCGCCCGAGTCCCAGCTTCAGGTCCACGATCCCGTCGTTGCCGAAGGCCGGGTCGGGGAGGCCCGTCTTCGCGTCCAGCGAGACCATGTGATAGGCGGGGGTGATGAGAAGCACCCTTTCTTCGACGCCATCCGTCCAGTAACCGACACCGCGCCCGGAGTTGCCGCGCGGCGCGTTCCTGCCGCGTTCACCCTCGTCGAGCCGGTACATCCAGAGCGTCTCCCCCGTCTCCGGATCGATCGCCACCGCCGCCCGCCGGAATCCCGCCGTGGCATAGAGGGTCCCGTTCGCGTACAGCGGGGTCACGCGATAGTAGCCCTCCGGAGTCGGACCGAAGTTGCGCGCCTGCCAACGCCACGCGATCTGCAGGTCCTCGACGTTCGAGGCGTCGATCTCATCGAGCGGCGCGTAGCGCGTGGACCCGGCGTCGCCGGCCCAGTAGCGCCATTCTCCGTCCGCCGTCCCGGACTGGGCGGCGAGCGCGAAAGGCCCGGCGCCGAGTCCCGCGCCGAGCATCATCAGACGGCCCAGCCAGCTGGAACACCTGTTGCTTCCCTTCATCCGTTCCACTCCACGTGACCTGTGCGAAGCTCCAAGCGACCCCCGTGTTTTCCCCGGCAACGCCTACAGTCCGATGCGGCGCTCCGACGGGCAACACTTCACCTCGGCCGGTCCCTCGCCAGATTCTCGCGAATCTCCGGGACACGACACTAGATTCGCGTCTTCGGGAGGGCGGGAGATTCATGAAGCTTCGAGGTCTGGCCGTACTGACAGCGACGATCGTGCCCGCCCTGTCGTGCGGCGAGGGCGTGACCGGGCCCCGGGGCAGTCTGTGCGATACTCGGCACGGCGTCGAGGTGTGCGTGGACCGACCCGAGTACCGGTCGAACGAGTCCATCCTCGTCACCACGCGGAATGTGTCCGACCACCCGATCTTCAAGGATGCCTGCGGTACGACCGCGATACCCGCGCCGGATTCCGAGGAGGACTTCAGGCCGACCTACAAGCCGCAGCGGCACTGTGGCGAGGCGGTCACGCCGACGGTCGTCGTCGAGCGCATGGTGCGGCTCGAACCCGGAGCATCGACCCGTGAGACCCTGCGGCTGGGTTACTCACCGCAGGACTTCTTTCGCGTGATCGTGTGGCTTCTGACGCCGGACGGGGCCCTTGCCTTCGACACACCGGCTGCGAGCGGCATCTTCGTCATCTTCCCGGGAGCCGACAACTGAACCCTTCGTCCCGTAGATTCCGAGGGATCACACTCGTGAACCTCCGGAGACCGAAGATGTCACGCAGGTTGCTCATGTCCCTTCCGGCCGCCGTCCTCGCGCTGTCGTGCAGCGAGGACCCTACGGGCCCCGAGAGTGCGCTCTGCGCGACGCAGCACGGCCTCGAGGTCTGCGTGGACCGGCCCGAATACGAACCCAGGCAGACAGTCACCGTCACCTCGCGGAACGTATCCGGCGCTCGAATCTTCAAGGATTCCTGCGCGATCAAGCCCGTGGGCGTGACGAACCTCGAAGTGGAATTCGAGGCATCCTACAACCCCACGCTGCACTGCGGCCGCGGAGCCACGCGGTCCGACATCATCCAGCACATGGTCGAACTCGAACCCGGAGACTCGACGCGGGAGACCGTGACGCTCCCGTTTTTTTCGTTCCAGGGGTGGTATCGCGTGAACGTGTGGCTCCTGGATGCGGAAGGGAACCTCGCGGTCGACACTCCGGCGACGAGCGGGATCTTCCAGGTCTTCCCCTCCGTCCGGAACTAGCATGGATCGCGCCGATCTGTCGCGTGTTTTCCTGACCGCGCTCGCTGCGTCGGGGATCCCGGGGGTCGCGCCTTCGGCGGGCCAGGTGCCGGCCGCGCCGCATGAATACCATGCGCCGCCCGCCGTCTCCCCGCCCGTGATCGACGGGTCGCTGGACGATACGGTCTGGCGCGCCGCGCCGTGGACCGAGCCCTTCGTCGACATTCGCGGCCCCGACTGGCCCGATCCCCACCTCGGTACGCGCGCCAGGATCATCTGGGATGAACGCTTCCTCTACGTGGGCGCCGAACTCGAGGAACCGCACCTCTGGGCCACGCTGGCCGACCGCGACGCCATCGTCTACCGGGAACATGACTTCGAGGTCTTTCTCGATCCGGACGGCGACGGTCTCGCCTACTATGAACTCGAGATCAACGCGCTCGGGACCGAGTTCGACCTCTTCCTCGACAGGCCGTACCGCCGAAAGGGAAGGGCGGACATCGCCTGGGACATGGAGGGTCTGCGCACCGCGGTGCGCCT
>VXMR01000096.1 GCA_009841005.1 Gemmatimonadales bacterium | reverse complement strand
AGTACAAGACGTACCCGAACGAGAACTACTACGTGTACGGGAAGGCGAACCGCCGGCAGATGCTCCTCGACATGCTCGACTTCTTCGAGCAGTTCCTGAAGTGAAGATCGGCCTGCTCGCCGCGCGTTTCGTCGCGGCGACTGTCGTCCTGGCGGGCTGCGAGCGCGTCGAGCCCGTCCCGTCCACCGACGTCGGGGCCGATGCCATCGCTGCCCGAGCCGCGACCGAGGCCGGCCCGGTCGAAGTGGTTGTCGAGACGAGCCAGGGCGAGTTCGTCATCGCCGTGCACCGCGAGTGGGCGCCGCTGGGAGCCGAGCGGTTCCTCACCCTCGTCGAATCCGGCTACTACGACGACGCCCGCTTCCACCGAGTCGTCCCCGACTTCATCGTCCAGTGGGGGCTGGCCGGCGACCCCGCCCTCACCGCCGAGTGGATGAACGCCTACATCCCGGACGATCCCGTCCTCGCCTCCAACACCCGCGGCCGCATCGCCTTCGCCTTCACCGACCCCGGGACCCGCGCGACCCAGGTGTATATCAGCGTCGTGGACAACGTGCGCCTCGACTCGACCGGATTCGCCCCCTTCGGCGAGGTCGTGAGCGGGATGGAGGTCGTGGATGCACTCTACTCCGGCTACGGAGAGGACTCCGGCGGCGGCCTGCGACGAGGCGACCAGACCCGGATCGTCGCCCAGGGCAATACCTACCTCGACCGCGAATACCCCCTCCTCGACCGCCTCATCCGAGCCAGCCGCCGCTGAGCCGGTCGCGCGTATGGGCCGACCCGAACGCGCTAAGGGGCTGCTTTCTGTAGCTCGAACAGTTTGCCCGCGCCCGCCTCGCCCAGGCGGAGGAGTTCGTCGAGTTCTTCGCGCGTGAACGGCGCGCCCTCGGCCGTCCCCTGCACCTCGACCAGGCGTCCGTCCTCGAGATGGACGAAGTTGAAGTCGACGTCGGCCGCGGCGTCCTCCACGTACTCCAGATCGAGCCTCGCCTCGCCGTCCACCATGCCGGCGCTGATCGCGGCGACCCACTGGCGGAGCGGGCTGGCTTCGATCGCGCCTTCGGCGACAAGGTGCTGGAAGGCCATCTCGAGGGCCACGCACGCGCCCGTGATCGAGGCCGTGCGGGTGCCGCCGTCGGCGACGAGGACGTCGCAGTCCACCGTCACCGTCCGCTCGCCCAGCGCGCGGAGGTCGACTGCGGCCCGCAGCGAGCGGCCGATGAGGCGCTGGATTTCCTGCGTGCGACCTCTCGCGCCGCGACGCTCTCGCCGGGTGCGCTCCGCCGTGGCTCGGGGCAGCATGGCGTACTCCCCCGTGACCCAGCCGCCGCGGCCCTCGCGCCACGGTGGGACGCTCTCGTCGATGGAGGCCGTGCAAAGCACGCGCGTCATCCCCATCCTGATGGTGCACGATCCCTCGGCGAAGGGGGCGGTTCCCGTCTCCAGGGTCGTGGGTCGGAGGGCGTCCAGCGCCCGCCCGTGTGGACGTGCCGGCATGGGGCAGCCTCGGTCGAAGGGTCGAAAAGGGGAGAACCGATGAACGGCGAACGCGTTGAGAGTATGCCGGTCGCGATCCCGCTGCGATGGCGGATCTCCGCGCTCCGCTCGGCGGCGCGTCGCCACCTGCCCGCCCGTCCGGTGATCGCGTGTCTCGCGCTGGCGGGAGCAACTCTGGGCTGTGCAGCTGACGATGTGCCGGAAGCGGAAGCCGAGATCCCGCCGACGAGCGTGCTGTTCACCGGCGCGACCGTACTCGACGGGTCCGGTGACCCGTCCTTCGTGGCCGATGTGGCGGTGGAGGGCGACCGGATCACCTTCGTCGGCGATGCCTCGGCGGCGGACCTCGTGCTGCGCGACACCCTGGCACTCGACGGCCTGCTGCTCACGCCCGGCTTCATCGACATGCACAGCCATATCACGGTCATCAGCGTTGGCGAGGCGTACGGGCTCGGGGCGGCCGAATTCCTCACCCAGGGGATCACGACCGGCGTCATCGGGGTCGACGGCTCGAGCAGCACGGATCTCGCCGGGCTCTACGCGGACCTGGAAGCGTCCGGCGTCGGAAAGAACATCATCTCCTACATCGGACACGGTTCCGTCCGCGGGGCCGTCATCGGCATGGACGACCGCGATCCCACCGCGGGAGAACTCGACGAGATGAAGGCGCTCGTCCGCCAGGGCATGGAGGACGGCGCCTTCGGGCTCTCCTCCGGACTCTTCTACACGCCCGGGTACTACGCGGAGGCCGACGAGGTGATCGGACTCGGCCGGGTCGCGGCGGAGTACCCGATCGGCGGCGAGCACGCCCCCATCTACGACACGCACGACCGGGATCTCGGCGCGGCGTACCAGGGGATCGGCTACCACGATTCGATTCGCGAGGCGATCCACATCGGGGCGGAGTCCGGCCTCCGCACCATCTTCAGCCACTTCAACGCACAGGGAGCGGCGTTGTATGGGCGGGCTTCGGAAGGCGCCGCGATCATCGACTCGGCGCGCGCGGAAGGCCTCGAAGTGGCGGGCGCGCAGCACGTCTACACGTCCACGATGTCGAGCCTGCGAGCCTACACGATCCCGCGCTGGGCGCAGGCCGGCGGCCCGGAGCAGATGGTGCGCCGCTTCCAGCATCCCGACACGGCACGGGTCCTCGACGTGCAGACGATGGAGATGCTCGAGATCCGCGGCGGTCCGGAGCAGATCGTGTTCGCCGACGCGAGGCCCGAGTTCAACGGCAAGACGCTGGCCGATGTGGCGGCTGAGCGAGGGCTGCCCGTCCCCGAGGC
The DNA here is from genome assembly GCA_009841005.1 of Gemmatimonadales bacterium. Taxonomy (GTDB): domain Bacteria; phylum Gemmatimonadota; class Gemmatimonadetes; order Palauibacterales; family Palauibacteraceae; genus Palauibacter; species Palauibacter polyketidifaciens. Next base: position 55,655 of record VXMR01000096.1, on the reverse strand, counting down.
CGTGCGCGAGATCATGTCCGGGTCCAACCCGTGGGTGATGAACCGCGACCTCTACGACGTCGAGAACACGCGCTACCTCGCGACGATGCCGTGGATGATGACGTGCACGGACGGCGCCACGCCCGCGCCGGGCGCGGAGATCGTGCATCCTCGCGTGTACGGGGGTTTCCCGAAGAAGATCAAGGACTTCGTGGACCGGGACGGTGCGATCGGACTCCCATTCGCGATCCGGAGCATGTCGGGCCTCGCCGCGGACTTCCTGCGGCTGGACGATCGCGGCTACATCCGCGAAGGTCTGGTCGCGGACATCGCGGTCATCGACCCGGAGCGGTTCACGGACCGCGCGACGTACGACGACCCGCACCAGTTGTCCGAGGGCGTCGTGCACGTGCTCGTGAACGGCCGCTTCGCGATCCGCGACGACGAGGTGACCGGCGAACTCGCCGGCCGCCCCCTGCGGCGCCCCTGAGAGCCACGCACCGCTATCCACTGACAGATCGGAACCGAACCCATGATCTCAGCGCGCTTCGCCACGCCCGCCGCAGCCCTTCTCGCGTTCGTCCTGCTTCCGGCGGCGGTCACCGCGCAGGCCGGACTCGTGATCGAGGACGGGCAGGCGCAGATCGTCGCGGCCTTCGCGGATTCGTCCGCCTGGATCCGCCATGAACTGTGGGTCGAGACCGGGTTCGACTCCGACGGCGACGGCCGGCCGGACCGGGTGCACCTGGATGTGACGCGCCCGGCGCAGACCGACGGCGAGGGGCTCCGGGTGCCGGTCATCTACGAAACGAGCCCTTACTACTCGGGCGTCGCCGGCATCGACTTCGCGCACTTCTGGGACCTCCGCCAGGAGGTGGGCGGCGAAGCTCCGCCGCGCGACCCGTTCCCGGCCACGATCCGCCACATTCCGAGCCAGCCGCGGATCTCGAACTCGCATGTGGCGACGTGGGTGCCGCGGGGATTCGCGGTCGTCCACTCGCAGTCGCCCGGGACCGGCCAGTCGCAGGGGTGTCCGACCGTGGGCGGCGCGAACGAGTCGCTGGCGCCCAAGGCGGTGATCGACTGGCTCAACGGCCGGACGCGCGGCTTCACGAGCGTGGACGGAGACGAGGAGGTCGAGGCCTACTGGGCGACCGGAAGGGTCGGGATGACGGGCACCTCCTACAACGGCACGCTCCCCCTGGCCGCGGCGACGACAGGCGTGGAGGGGCTCGAGGCGATCATCCCCATCGCGCCGAACACCTCCTACTACCACTACTACCGCTCCAACGGCCTGGTGCGGTCGCCGGGCGGCTATCCCGGGGAGGATGTCGACGTCCTGTTCGACTTCATCTTCAGCGGCTTCCCGGAGGTCCGCGACTACTGCCTCGCGAACGTGCGCGACGAGATGACGGCGCGGCTGGACCGCGTCACGGGCGACTACAACGATTTCTGGGCGGGCCGCGACTACCTGAACCACGTCGACGGCGTGCGGGCGGCCACGCTCATGAGTCACGCCTTCAACGACTGGAACGTCATGCCCGAGCACAGCCACCGCATTGCGATGGCGCTCGGGGAGCGGGGCGTGCCGCTGCAGATCTACTACCACCAGGGCGGGCACGGCGGGGCGCCCCCGCTCGAACTCATGAACCGGTGGTTCACCCGCTACGTGGTCGGCGTCGAGAACGGCGTGGAGGAAGACCCGGAGGCGTGGATCGTGCGGGAGGGAGACGACCGCGCGGAGCCCACGCCCTATCCGAGCTATCCCCACCCCGAGGCCGACGCCGTGACGCTCCGCCCCGGCGGCGACGGGCACTGGACCGGCACGCTCTCCCTCGACGATGCGGGCGCCGGGACCGGCGCGATCGTCGACAACTTCGCGTTCACCGGCGACCAACTTGCCGCGAGCGAGTGGTCGAATCACCGCCTGCTGTACGCGACGCCGGAACTGCGCGAGGACGTCCACCTGTCGGGCGTGGCGACCGTCCGCGTGCGGATGTCGGCCGATGCGCCCGCGGCCAACCTGTCCGTGTGGCTGGTGTCGCTGCCGTGGACCGAGAGCGGGGAAATCAACGACAACATCATCACGAAGGGTTGGGCCGACCCCGCCAACGCGGGCGCCGAGGACATCGCGTCGCCCCGGGCCGGCGCATCGCTCGCGCCGGGTGAGTTCGTCGACCTGGAGTTCGCGCTTCAGCCCGACGACCAGATCATCCCGGCCGGAGCCCGCATCGGATTGATGATCTTCTCCAGCGACAAGTTCTTCACGCTGCACCCCGACCCCGGCACGACCCTCACCGTCGACCTGGGCGAAACCCGCATCGCGCTGCCCGTCGTGGGCGGCGCCGCGGCGCTACGGCGCGCCCTGGGCGTCCCCGCCTCCGAGTAGCGCCCAGAGGATAGCGCCCAGCGGATACAACCCCCGATCGACATGGCGCCTCTAAAGAATGAGGCCGCCATGCCGCGGACAGCGGTCAACATCACCGATGTCTCAACCGGGACGGGAACCATGCGCGCTTGCGGAAGCTTCCTCGCCGTCGGAGTCCTCAGTTGCGCGGCCATCGCCTGCGGCGGCGCTCACTCCGAACCCGAAGATCAGCCCCCGAACGCGGTTCTGGTCTCCGATTCCGCGGGCATCACGAACATCGCCCTGGGCCGGGTGGAGGAGCTGTCGGTACCCCTGCTGGACGCGAACATCGTCTTCTCCACCCGCGATCTCGGGGTCGAGTTGTTCTGGGTCGGTGATGCCCTCCTCCTCGGGAACGGCGACCTCGCGCTCGCCAACACCGGTTCGGGCGAGGTGCTGCTCTTCTCCGCCGACGGTTCGCTCACGGCCCGGGTTGGCGGGCAGGGCGAGGGACCGGGCGAGTTCAGCGAGATCACGACGCTCCTCGGGACGGACGGGGGGTTCCTGGCCTACGACGCGCGGCTGGCCCGCCTCAACGAGTTCTCGGAGAGCGGGGAATTTCTCACGCAGTCACCTCTCTCCGCGCAGAGCGCCATCGTGAGCCTGAAACCGCTCGCGAGAGATACCGCCGGGCACCTGCTCGCGATTCTTGGACAACAGCGGTACTTCCTCCCGGAGGGGACGAAGCGGGACACGACCCCCCTGCTCCTGTTCGCCGATCTTGAGGCCGAGCCGGACACGCTGGGCGTGCTGCCCGCCACGGAGTGGAGCTACGGCGGCATGCCCGGCGGCGGGCTCACCCGCACCGAACCCGCCTTCGGGCGGGACATCGTCGCCCGCGGATTCAGGGACCGGGCCCTTATCGGCGACACCGACGTGCTGAGCCTCTCCGTCCACGCGGCCGACGGGAGTCTGACACGCCGGATCCGCGCGTCGGCTGGCGGGTGGGCGGTGACGGCCGAAGAAATCGGGGCATGGAGAGCGGAGCGAGTCGCACGCAGGGGTCCGGACGCCCCAGACTGGTACATGGAGTTTGTCGAGAACGCACCCTACCGGGAGACGCACCCCGCCTTCCACTCGGCCGTGCTGGGTCCCGACGAGATGGTCTGGATCGGACTTGTGACCCGCCCCGGCGAGGAGACCCGCCGCTGGCTCATCCTCGGCCCCGACGGACAGCCGCGGGGATGGCTGGATCTTCCCGCGGAAGCGAGCGTGCTGGCCGTCGATGCCGGCCGCTTCGTACTCCTCCAGCGCGACGCGCTCGACGAGGAGGACGTGAGGCTCTACGATCTGCGCTTCTTGCCGTAAGTGGAAAGAACTGAAGAGGAGTACGAGTGATCGATTCGCATACGAAAGCGTGGCCTCTTGCACCCGAGGCGACCGCCGGTCGGCTCTTGACGATGCCGCTCGCCGTGGCGCTGTTCGCGCTGCTCACCGCGCTCGGGGCCCATGTGGCGGTTCCGCTCGGAATCACGCCGGTGCCGATGACGCTTCAGACCCTGTTCGTACTGCTCGCCGGGGCGCTGCTGGGCCCGGTGGCCGGGGCAAGTTCCCAGCTGCTCTACCTCGGTCTCGGCGTCGCCGGCGTTCCCGTCTTCGCCATGGGTGCCGCGGGCCTGCCCTGGATCTTCGGTCCGACCGGCGGCTACCTGATGGCCTTCCCGCTCGCCGCGGCGCTGGTGGGGTGGATCTCGGGCTCCGACGGACGCGCCCTGCGCACCGCGATTGCGCTGGTCGTCGGCTCCTCGATCATCTTCGTCATGGGTGCAGGCTGGCTCTCGGTCGTCACCGATCTCGGCCCCGGCGCCCTCTTCGCTGTCGGCGTGCAGCCGTTCCTGGCAGGCGCCGTGGTGAAGGCGGCCATCTGCTTCCTGGCGACCCGCCGGATCGTGGCGACGCGACGGCGGCGCTGAATTCGCGTCCCGCCACCCATCGAGGCGATGCACATGACGCCTCGAGCGCACCCTACGCCTCCGCGACGGGCGCGGAGACCGCCAGCTTTCACCGGTTCGTCGCCCAACGGGAGCGAGCCGACCGCGATCCAGTGACGCGAAACCGTACGGGATTGTATTCGTACGCCTGATTCGGTATGCCTGTTCGGCAGATTTGATGCGGGACAGCCCTCCGGTAACGGACGTCACCACACGGCGAAGCATGAGGACCCACCACACAACGCACGTCACGCGCGCCAGGCGCGTTGCACTCTTCGGCCTGCTCGCGGTCGTGCAGGCGTGTGCGAGCGCGACGTCCGGCGGCCGTCCATCCGAGACGCCGACTCGCCCGGACGCGGTTCGTCCGGATGCGGCGCGGGTGGCGGAACTCGAGGCGATCTACCGGGCACGCGCGGAAGCCGCCCTAGAGGGTGCGCACGAGGCGGACATCCGCTTCATGACGCACATGATCCCGCACCACGCGCAGGCGCTGGTGATGGCGGGCTTCGCTCCGGCCGCGGGCGCGAGTCCCTCGATCCGGACGCTGTGCGCGAGGATCATCAACGCTCAGACCGATGAGATCGCCATCATGAGCCGCTGGCTCTCCGACCGCGGCCTCCCCGTGCCCGACACCGGGGACATGCGGGGGCACGGGGAAGGGGCCATGCTCATGGCCGGGATGCTGACCCGCGAACAACTCGCGGAACTGGAAGCCGCGCGCGGCCCCGACTTCGACCGCCTCTTCCTCCGGTACATGATCCAGCACCACAAGGGCGCCGTCACGATGGTTCGGGAGTTGTTCGCCACCGATGGTGCGGCGCAAGACGACTTCGTATTCAAGCTGGCCTCCGACATCCACGTCGATCAGGCCACGGAAATCGCCCGCATGGAAATCATGCTCGAGGCGCTCGCCGCGCCGGAGCCGGGCGGCTGATTCGTGCAGTTCAACCCAATCGAAGGATCCGACATGTTCGCTGTGACGAAGAAACGCGACGACACTCGATTCACCGCTCGCCTCGCGGCGCTGCTCGCCGGCGTGATCGCCGTGGGAGGGTTCGCCGGCTGTGCGTACCAGTCGGCGCAGACCGGCATGGCCACCGCTCCTGTGGCCCCTGCCGCCGCGCCCATGGGCCTTCAGGTCAATCCACCCACGCCGGACCCGCGCGTCGGGCTCGCGCCGGGCATGTTCGACGCGGGCGAGGCGATCTGGAACCTCGACCTCGTCTCCACCACGCCCCCGCCGGACCCGTTCGTGGGCCAGACCAACTCCGACCTCGCCTTCTCCGGCCCGTACGCGATTCAGGGCAACTACGACGGGATTCAGATCTGGGACATCTCGGATCCAACGAATCCACAGACCGTCGTGACCTACGTCTGCCCCGCGTCCCAGAGCGATGTCTCCGTGTACGAAAATCTCCTGTTCGTATCCGGCGAGGGGTTCGGCGGAAGGCTGGACTGCGGTGACCAGGGCGTTGAAGAGGCCGTGAGCCACGACCGGCTGCGCGGGATCCGCATCTTCGACATCTCCGACATCACCGCGCCTGAATACGTGGCCAACGTCCAAACGTGCCGCGGCTCGCACACGCACACGCTGCTGGAACACCCCGGGGACGACGAGAACGTCTACGTCTACGTGTCCGGTTCCGCCCCGGTGCGTCCGGCGGAGGAACTCGCCGGCTGCTCGGGCGCGCCGCCGTCCGAGGATCCGAACTCCGCCCTCTTCCGCATCGAGGTAATCCGCGTCCCGCTGGCCGACCCGGCGAGCGCCGAGATCGTGAGTTCGCCGCGCATCTTCGAGGACCTGGTCGCGCCCCCGACGCACGGCCCGGCCCCCGACGACCTCGCGGCGCTCGAGGAGGCCCGGGCGCGCGGCGCCTTCATCATCGAGGTGCAGGGGCAGGAGATGGTGTTGCCCGAACCGGCCGCCCAGGGGATGCTCGGGCAGATGGTGGCCCAGCGGGGAGGCGAGGGTCCGCCCACCGCAGCCGACAGCGCGGCACTGCGCGAAGCGCTACCCACGATCATCGCGCAGATGATGGGACAGCAGGGCGGGGAGGGCGACGGTCCGGAGCCCGGCCCGACGCAGTGCCACGACATCACCGTCTACCCGGCCATCGGTCTCGCAGGCGGGGCATGCGAAGGCTACGGCATGCTGCTCGACATCAGCGACCCGGAGAACCCCCGGCGGCTCTCCGCCGTGTCCGACTCCAACTTCTCCTACTGGCACTCCGCCACGTTCAACAACGACGGCAGCGCCATCCTGTTCACGGACGAGTGGGGTGGCGGCGGCTCGCCGAAGTGCCGGGCCTCCGACCCGATGGAGTGGGGCGCGAACGCGATCTTCACCATCGAGGGCACGGAGATGGAGTTCCAGAGCTACTTCAAGCTCGCCGCCCCGCAGACGCCCGAGGAGAACTGCGTGGCCCACAACGGGTCGCTGATCCCGATCCCCGGCCGCGACATCATGATCCAGGGCTGGTACCAGGGCGGAATCCTGCTCCTCGACTGGACCGACCCCGTGAACCCGGTCGAGATCGCCTACTTCGACCGCGGCCCGGTGAACCCCGACCGCATGCAGATGGGCGGCAGCTGGTCCGTCTACTGGTACAACGGCCTCATCGTCAACTCCGAGATCGCCCGCGGTCTCGACATCCTCGAACTCGTGCCGAGCGAGGCGCTCACGCAGAACGAGATCGATGCCGCCAACTCCGTGCAGTTGACGCACCTGAACTCCCAGGGTCAGCCGATCTTCGAGTGGCCCGCGACGTTCGCGCTCGCGAGGGCCTACCTGGACCAGTTGGAGCGGCACGGGGGTCTCGCGGCGGCGAGGATCGACCGTGTCCGGGCCGGACTGGCCGAGGCCGAGGGGATGACCGGATCCGCGCGCGCCGACGCGCTCCGGTCGCTGGCCGACGGCGTATCCCGTGGCGCCGCCGGGGCGGGAGACGCCGGGAAGGTCCGCATGCTGGCCGATGCCGTCCGGTCCCTCGCGGGAGCGGGGATGTAGGGAACGCGGGGCGGGACGCCCGGCGCAGTCCGGGACATGCCCACCTTGATCGAAGCCCCGGCCGTCATCGAGGCGGCCGGGAACCAGCCCAAGCGGATCGAGGAGTACGTCGGCCGCATCCGGACGGGACACGACGGCGTCAGCGTGGCGCGGATGGTGGCGCCATCCGGCTGGGTCGAACCCGGTCAGCGCCCCGAGTTCGAGGAGATCACCGTCGTGCTGAGCGGATCACTGCGCGTGGAGCACGAGGACGGCGTCATCGACGTGGACGCGGGCCAGGCGATCGTCACCCACCCGGGCGAATGGGTCCGCTACAGCGCGCCCGGCCCCGAGGGAGCCGAGTACGTCGCCGTCTGCCTCCCCGCCTTCTCCCCCGACACCGTCCACCGCGACCCCTAGGTCGGGAGCCCCTCCCAGCGGACGTCGGGGACGCACTCGAATCGTTTCGCCATCACTTCGAGCGCCTCCGGGTTGTTGTCCACGAGGATGAAGTCCCGGCCCAGTTCGTGGGCGGCCATGCCGGTCGTGCCGCTTCCGGCGAAGAAATCGAGCACGAGGTCGCCGGGGTTCGAGGAGGCTGTGATGATGCGGCGGAGGATGCCGAGCGGCTTCTGGGTCGGGTATCCCGTCCGCTCGGCGCCGCTCGTGGGGACGATCGTGTGCCACCACGTATCCGTGGGCAGCTTGCCGCGCGCGGCCTTCTCGGGCCCCACCAGTCCCGGGGCCATGTACGGGATGCGCTCGATCTCGTCCGCGTTGAAGACGTAGTTCGACAGATCCTTCACGTAGAACAGGATGTTGTCGTGCTTCGCCGGCCACCGCGTCTTCGGTCGCGCGCCGTAGTCGTAGGCCCAGATGATCTCGTTCAGGAGATTCTCCGGGCCGAACAGGTCGTCGAGGAACAGCCGGCAGTGGTGCACCTCCCGGTAGTCGACATGGAAATAGAACGATCCGTGCGGCGCGAGAACGCGATACGCATCGACGAGCCGGGGGCCGAGGAACGCGAGGTAGTCGTCGAATCGATCCGCGAAACGCCGGGTGCCGAGGACGGTCGTCTCGTAGCGCTCGCCGTGGAAGCCCGTCCGGTCGCCGACATCTCCGCCGGAGGCGCGCCGGGTTCGGATCCGGGTGCGCCGCTGCGTGCGGCCGGTGTTGAAGGGAGGGTCGATGTAGATGAGATCCGCGTGTCCATCCGGCAGGCCCCGGAGCGCGTCCAGGTTATCTGCATGGATGATCCTGGGCATCGCATCTCCCGTGACGATGAAGCCCACGCGCCGTGGCGACGGTCAGAACTCCCGAAGCTAGTGTAGAGCGGCGGAAACCTGCGAGTCACCGAGAGTGCCCGGGGCGCCGGCTCAGCGCGGCGAGGAGTGACGCCCATTGCCGGCTCGCCGTCTGGATACCACGATCAACCCCCGTTGGATCGTTCGCTCGAATCGCGGCCTGACCGCCTCTAGGGCCGCGTCGCTGACAACGTTGGATACGCGCCTCGACACGGCGCCGCACCGGAGACGCCAATGGAATACGATCCCACCCTCCCCTGGTACCGACGCCTCCACTGGCAGGTGCTGGCCGCCATGGCCCTGGGCCTGCTCACCGGCTGGGCCTTCGGGGCGCCGGCGGCCGAGAACATCGGCTGGATCGGCCAGCTGTTCATGAAGCTGCTCCGGATGATCATCGTGCCGCTCGTGCTCACGTCGATCGTGTCCGGGGTCGCCTCCGTGGGCGGGGGGAGGGCGATCGGCCGCCTGTTCGGAAAGACGATGGGCTACTACGTGCTGTCCAGCATGCTGGCGGCGCTGACCGGCCTGCTGATGGTGAACCTCATCCGGCCGGGCGTGAACGCCGACATGGGTGCGGCGGCGCAACAGGACGTACCCGAACTCAGCACGCCGGACTCTGCCGTCGATCTCATCCTCGACATCGTCCCGAACAACTTCTTCGCCGCCGCTTCGGCCGGCGACATGCTGGCGATCATCTTCTTCTGCATCGTCTTCGGCGCAGCCATTACGGGACTGCCGGAGAAGCCCCGCGTGGTCGTCACCGACATCTTCAACGCCTTCTTCCAGGCGATGATGGCGCTCACGTCGGGGATCATAAAGTTCCTCCCCATCGGCGTCTTCGCACTGATCACGGCGATGGTGGGAGAGACCGGCTTCGACCGCTTCGCCGCGCTCGCCAAATACTTCGCGACGATCGGGTCGGGGCTCACGATCCACCTCTTCATCACCATGCCGCTCCTGCTCATCGTGCTGGGCCGGATCAAGCCGCTGGTCCACTTCGCGAACCTGCGCGAGCCGCTCCTGACCGCGTTCTCGACGAGTTCGTCGGGCGCCACCCTCCCGGTGACGATCAAGACGCTGCGCGAGAAGGTGGGCGTCTCGAACAAGGTCTCGTCGTTCGTGCTCCCGATGGGCGCGACGGTGAACATGGACGGCACGGCGATCTTCGAGTGCGCCGGCGCCCTCTTCATCGCGCAGGTGCTCGGGGTCGACCTCAGCATCGGGCAGCAGGCGATCGTGGTCCTGACCGCGCTCCTCGCCTCGATCGGGGCGGCGGCGGTGCCGTCGGCCGGTGTGGTCGTGATCTTCATCGTCCTCAACGCGATCGGCCTCGGCGACAACCCGGAGGCGATCACGATCGTGGGCGCGATGCTCGCCATCGACCGGCCGCTCGACATGTACCGCACCGCGGTCAACGTGTTCAGCGACTCGTGCGGCGCCGCGATCATCGCCCGCTCCGAGGGAGAGGAAGGGGTAGACACCGAGGTTCGCCACTGACGGTGGGACGGGCCTGACGCGGGGGCCGCGAGAACACCGGCCCCCGCGTGATCACCTTGGTTTCAGCCCGTTCAGAATGGCGGCCTGCGCCCCGCGCTTCGTCTGAATGTCGATCGCGCCGCCACGGGCGCGCGGCCCGTAGAGCAGGATCGCGGCGCGCCCCTTCACGACCTCCACGTGATCGATGTCCAGGGCCTCGACATCCGATAGTTTGAAGTCATCCGGCTGCTTGACCCCGTCAATGATGATCAGCGGCGGGACCGAGCGACATTCCGTACTGATCGAGGTAGGCCCGCGCAGCACGATCGACTCGTCCTCTCCCGGTGGATCCCCCGGCGGCGCCGACCGGACCGCCGACTCCTTGCCGTCCTCGAGGGGCGGTGTGTCCGTCGCCGGTGTGGGGACCTCTTCGGTGAGAGCCGGTTCGGCCTCGGGCGGTTCTGCCGGAGGCTGTGCTACGGGAGTCCGTTCGACGGGGACGGAGAGCCGGGAGGGTTCTTCGACTCCGAAATCCGGCGCGAAGGGCGACTCCAAGTTGTCGCACCCGACGCTCGCCAGAACGCTCGCCAGCAGCATGGCGGTGGCCGCCGGACTCGCGAACCCGAACCTGCCTGGCCGGCTGAACCGCATGAACCCTCCCTTCGCGTACGTCGTCATCCGTAATCCCGTGTGCTAAACGCCCCGTTGCCGCGTTATGCGACAGTTCGATGGCCTCCACGGACCGCGATTCGGCTTGCGCGCGGCCGATCCGGGATCGAACGTGACCGCATGCAAGGAGGTTCGGCGAATGCCTGATCGCAGGGAGTTTCTGAGCCTGGCCGGCATCGGCGGCGGCAGCGCGCTGCTTGGGGCCTGCGCGGGGGGCGAAGCGGGATTCGCTTCCGCCCGCGCGGGGAGCGAGGGGCTGGACCCGACCGCTCGCGCACTCCTCGGCGAGTTGCGCGAGATCCCCGTCGACGACACGCACTGCCACCCGATCACCTTCAACGACACGCAGACGGATCCCGACCAGTTCGTCGAGCGGCTCGCGCTCTCCGCCTTCCCGATGGACCGCTACTTCCCCGCCGGCGTCTACGGACGCTGGCAGGCGGGCGATGCCTCGGAGCGCGCCACGCTCGACGCCGAATTCGACGTCGCCGCCACGCGCGCCCGCGTCCTCGAACAGGCCGGCGAAACCGTCTTTCTCCGCTATCTCGTCAAGGAACTCGCCGCCTTCCTCGACTGCGAGGCCACCTTCGAGGCCGTGATCGAAGCCCGGAACGAGAGGGGCCGGGACTACGCGAGCTATCTCGGCGCCCTGTTCGCCGACGCGAACATCGAGAACGCGATGGTCGACATGGGCTACCGGGAGGGAATGGACCAGGCGGGCATCGACCGCTTCAAGGACGCGATCGCCCCGTCGCGCGGCCGCCACATCCTGCGCGTGGACACGATCCTCCGCGGCCTCATGGGCGACGACCTCGACCTCGGGATCGACGAGATCGAGACCGGGATGATGGCCGAGATCGAGGCGGGACTCGACGGCGACGGCAACCTCGGCGCCCCGTCGTACGGGATGAAGTCGTACCTGCTCCCGCGCCTGGGGCTGCTCAAGCCGCACTTCGATCGAGAGGCGGCCGGCCGCTCATGGGACGCGTTCCGGGCGCGGCGCGCGCGCGGCGAAGTCCCGGCGGCGGACACCCGGGATCGCGACGAGTATTGGCAGTTGCAGGGCGAAGCGCTGATCTACCTCCACTCGCTCGCCCTCGAGGCGTGTCTGGAGCGCGACATGCCGATGCAGTTCCATGCCGGTGACGGCGAGGCGCCGCGTGGGATCATGCGGAACCAGGACCCCTTCCTCATGGAGGAGATGGTCCGCTTCGAGCGCGGCGGCGTGATGCGGATGCCGCAGGTCATCCTCATCCACGCCGGCTACCCGCTCATCGGCCAGGCCGCGTGGCTCACGCACCTTTACGCGAACTGCCACTTCGAACTGTCGCTCGCCGCGCCGCTCATCCACCACGGCATGCTGCGCATGTTCCTGGAGGTGATGGAGGTCGTCCCCCTCTCCAAGATCCTGTTCGGGAGCGACGCCTATCACCTGCCCGAGTTCTACTGGCTCGCGGCCAAGTGGGGCCGACGATTCCTCGCGCAGGCACTCGGGATCTACGTGGACGCCGGAATCCTGACCCGCGACGAGGCCGTGGCGGCCGCGCGCATGATCCTGCACGAAAACAACCGCCGCCTCTACCACCTCGATGACTGACCTCGGAGGACCCATGAAGACGACCGGCCGCGCGATTCGAAGCGCCCTGAGCGCTCTCTCGGCGCTGATCCTTCTGGCCACCGCCGCGGAAGCCCTGCAGCCGATGCAGATGGTCGGGGCTCCGGACCGGGCTCCGGACGAGGGCGAAGGACCGTACGACCGCCTCATCATCCGCGGCGCCACCGTGATCGACGGCACAGGCGCGCCCCCCATAGGGCCGATGGACATCGTCATCGAGGGGAACCGGATCGTCGACGTCGTCGGCGTTGGCGTCCCGCAGCGCCCCATCGACGAGTCGCGCCGCCCCGGGCTTACGGTCGAGGGCAACCCGGACGCGGTCGTGCATGAAATCGACGCGACCGGCATGTACGTCCTGCCGGGCTTCGTGGACCTCCACCTCCACACGGGCGGCGTCCCCAAGGCGCCCGAGGCCGAATACACGTACAAGTTGTGGATGGCGCACGGGATCACGACCGGGCGCGGCGTCGCGTTCGGCCCCCACGACTGGTCCGTGCGGGAGAAGGCCCGGAGCGCGGCGAACGAGATCGTGGCCCCACGCATGTGGGTCTATCCCTTCACGGGCGCGGGCGGGGAGGGATGGAGCGGCCGCCTGATCGACACCCCGGAGGACGCGCGCGACTGGGCCCGGTACGTGAAGGAGTCGGGCGGCGACGGGCTCAAGCTCAACTCGTTCCGCCCGGAAATCATGGAGGCGCTGCTCGACGAGGCGGCACAACTCGGCCTCGGGAGCACGGCCCACCTCGGCCAGATGGGCGTCGCGCAGATGAACGCGCTCGACGCGGCCCGCCTCGGCCTCGGCACCGTCACGCACTTCTACGGGCTGTTCGAGGCGCTGTACAGGGACCACGATGTCCAGCCGTGGCCCCCGGAGATGAACTACAACGACGAGCAGCACCGCTTCGGGCAGGTGCCCATGCAGTGGAACCTGATCCACGAGCCCGGGAGCCCGGAGTGGAACACCTTCCTCGAGGAGATGCTCGCGCTCGACGTCACCCTCGACCCCACGATGACCGCCTACCAGGCGAGCTGGGACGTGGACGACCAGATGTACGCGCCGTGGCACGAGACCTACACGCTGCCGACGCTGTGGGAGTTCTACGAGGCGAACCGCGAGGACCACGGCTCCTACTACTTCGACTGGACGACGTGGGAGGAAGTCGCGTGGCGCGACTTCCTCGAGGTGTGGCACGATCTGCTCAACGACTACAAGAACATGGGCGGCCGCGTCACCGCGAGTTCGGACGCCGGCTACATCTACAACCTCATGGGCTTCTCCACGATCCAGGAGATGGAACTTCTGCAGCACGCCGGGTTCCATCCGCTGGAGGTGATCCGCGCCGCGACCATGCACGCGGCCGAGACGCTGTTCAAGCCCACGGGCCGCCCCATCGAGTTCGGCGTCGTGCGGCGCGGCCTGCTGGCGGACCTCGTGATCGTGGACGAGAACCCGATCCACAACCTCAAGGTTCTCTACGGCACCGGCGCGCGGCGCCTGAACGACGAGACGGGCGAGGTCGAGACGGTCGGCGGCATCCTCTACACGATCAAGGACGGCATCGTCTACGACGCGAAGCAACTCCTCGCCGACGTAGCCGAGATGGTCGAGCAACAGAAGCGCGCCACGACCACGACCACCACCGACAACGGAGATTCGAATAGATGAGTGAGAGAAGGGAGACGGCGACGCTGGGCGGGGGGTGCTTCTGGTGCCTCGAAGCCGTGTATCAGCTTCTGGAAGGGGTACACGGCGTGAAGTCGGGGTACGCCGGGGGGCATGCCGAGAATCCCACCTACGAGCAGGTATGCACGGGCCGCACCGGGCACGCGGAAGTCGTGCGCGTAACCTTCGATCCGGACACGGTCTCGTTCGACGATCTGCTGGATGTCTTCTTCACGATCCACGATCCGACGACGCTGAACCGGCAGGGTGCGGATGTGGGAACGCAGTATCGTTCGGCGATCTTCCACGAGAGCGAGGCGCAGAAGGACGCGGCCGAGCGGAAGGTGGCCGAGATCACGGCGGCCGGCCTCTGGCCGGATCCGATCGTGACGGAGGTGGCCCCGCTGGAGACGTTCTACCCGGCCGAGGCGTACCACGACGATTACCTGAATCGGAATCCGACCCAGCCGTACTGCCAGGCGGTCGTGGCGCCGAAGGTGGCGAAGTTCCGGCGACAGCACCTGCAGCGCCTGAAGCGCGGAGCGGGCGTCTGACGGAGCCCCCGCCGACTCGAACCCCGCGACGGCCACGGACGGCCGGGTGACGACGCCGGCGCACGCGGCGCTCAATCTAATTGTTCTGGGCCGGTCGGAGCGCAACGCCCTGCCGGTCGCGCTCGGGGCCGTCGCCCCCGATGTCCCGATGCTCGTTTTCTACGCCTGGGAGCGGCTCGTGCGCGGCGTATCGGAGGGCCGGATCTGGTCGGAGCGCTACTTCGATCCCGGGTGGCAGGTCGTGTTCGACATCCCGAGTTCGATTCCCCTCCTCGGGATCGCCCTGTGCATCCTCCTGGCGCTCATCGGCCGACGCTCGACCGCCGGGCACATCCCATCGGCGGGGGTGGCCGCCGCGCCGCGGCGGGCGAAGCTCACCGCAGCGACCCTGTTCATCGCGAGCATGATCATCCACGCGCTGGGCGACCTCCCCCTGCACCGGGAGGACGCGCACCGCCACTTCTTCCCCTTCAGCGACTGGCGGTTCACGAGTCCCGTGTCCTACTGGGACCCCGAGCACTACGGTGGGTACGCGGCCGTCGGCGAAGTCATCCTCGTCCCGGCGGTTTCCGTCTTCCTCTTCCGGGCCTATCGCGGCCGGGGCCGCTGGATTGTCGCCGGCGTGGCCGGCATCTACGCGCTCTTCATCGGCTTCGCCGTGTTGATGTGGTCCGGGCTCTGATCGCGTTCGCCGCGACCCCGGACCGGACGGTCTCTTGAGCGAGTCCCGGAGCGACCGGTTTCCGCTCGGGGCGCGCGTCCGGCTCTCGGATCTGGCGATCGATCCCTATCCGATCTTCGCGCGCCTGCGGGAGGCGGAGCCCGTGACCTGGGTCCCGGAGATTGAACGCTGGTTCCTCACGCGGCGTGACGACATCCTCGCCGTGCTCCGGGACCCCGACCTCTTCACGACGGATGCGCCCTCCACGATCCGCGACATGTTCGGCGTCCACATGATGACGACGGAAGGTCCGACGCAGATCCGCTACAAGCGGAAGTGTCTGCCCCCGTTTCACGCCTCCCGCCTGACGACGACTTCACTGCCGCCCCTGGTCGCGGAAGTCGAGCGCAGGGTAGAGACGATGCGGTCTGCGGCCAGGCCGGCTGACAGCGGACGGGAGGGTCGGTGGCAAGCCGGGGAGGTGCGGACAGGCGTGGCGCGGCCGGTCGCGCTCCACTCGGTGCTGTCCGTGCTCGGCATCCCGCTGACCGAGACAGAGCGCGTGAACGAGTGGTACGAACACTTCGCCCGGGCGCTGGCGAACTTCGCGGGCGACCCGGACCTGCGCGCCGCCGGCAAAGGGGCGGCGGACGCGTTCGGCCGGGCGCTCGCCCCGATCCTCGAGGAACTCGAACGGGAACCGGACGGCAGCCTCCTCTCCGACCTCGCGTGCGACCACGTCGACCCGCTCACGGCGGAGGAGATCCGCTCCAACGCGCTCATCATCCTCTTCGGCGGCATCGAGACGACCGAGTCGATGATCGCCAACGCGGTGTGGGCGCTGCTCTCGCATCCCGAACAACACCCGGCGGCGCGAGCGAGCGAGGCCGCCCTGGACCTGGCGATCGAGGAGACCCTGCGCTGGGAACCCGCGGTACAATCGGCCGCCCGCCACGCGACCCGCGACACCGAGATCCGCGGCGTCCGCATCGCGGAGGGAGAGGTGGTCCACTGCATGCTGGGCGCGGCGAACCGGGATCCCGCGCACTTCGAGCACCCCGACCGCTTCGACGCGACCCGCCGGAATGCCGGCGACCACCTGTCGTTCGCGGTGGGCCGCCACTTCTGCCTCGGCGCCCCGCTCGCCCGCCTCGAGACCCGCGTCGTGCTCGAAACGCTATGGGCCCACTGCCCGGGACTGCGCCTCGACCCGGATCGTACCGCGGCCCCCCATGGCTACGAATTCCGGAAGCCCGAGACTGTGTGGGTGGAATGGACCGGAATGAGTTCCGGTTAGGTCGAACTCGCGACGTTTCCGCGGGAACGTTTTTCGGTGCTCGCGTCCGTCAGCAGTCCGCGCCGCAGTGTGCGGCGACGAGGCGCGTGAGGATGCCCATGTAGTCGCTCCACGGCGTCTGGGCGTCGGGCACCGTCTTGTGCGCGACCACCATGCCCACCGACGGGATGACCGTGATGAACTGGCCGTAGGCGCCCCGGCCGCTGTACGCCCCCTCGAATCCCTCCGGCACCGCGGGGCCGTCCCACACCCACCACATGTACCCGTATCCGAACTCGCCTCCGCGCAGGCCCTCCGGATTCATCTCCCCGGAGGGCGTGACCACGCTCGTGATGCGCTCGGCCCACCCCTGCGGCAACACGCGCGCTTCCCCCCACACGCCGCCAAGAAGCATGACGTGGCCGATGCGAGCCATGTCGCGCGTGGAGAGGACCATGTGGTAGGCGAGATTCCGGGAGCGCGCCGCGTCCCCCGACTTGCGGTGGATCGACCGGTCCCAGTCCTCAAACCCGAGCGGCAGGGCGAGGTCCGTTTCCAGCGCGTCGTAGATGTTGCGGCCGGTGAGCTGCTCGAAGACGGCCCCGGCCGCGTTGAAGTCCCAGTTGCTGTACAGGTAGTAGGTGCCGGGTTCCTGCGAGCCGCGGGGCGGCGCGTCCGCGAGGTTGTCCCCCGCGTTCGACGCGGGGTGATAGACGCCGGAGCGCGCGGTAACGAGATCGAGGACGCGGGCGCGCTTCTCGATCGGGAGGAGGCCCTGCACGTCGTCCATACCGAGATCCTCGAGGGTGAGTTCGAGGTCGATGGTTCCGTCCGCCACGTAGTTCCCGTACAGCATGGCAAGGATGCTCTTCCGCACAGAGGCGAGATAGCTCAGCGAATCCACCGGTCCGTGCTCGAACACCACCCGTCCCCCGACCACGGCCATCACCGCCGAGGTGTTGATCCCCTCGACGTAGGGATGGATCGCGTCCAGCGCCTCGGCCGAGAACCCGGCCACCGCCGGATCCGTGATCCGCTCCCACGACGCGCCCGGATAGACAGCCTCCGCCGCACTGTCCGCGACCGGCGCCGGAGCGCACCCGAACCCCGCCAGGAGCGCCAGAACCAGCGCCGCCAGCATTTCGGTCTGTTTGACACGGTTTTCGTGTTTCACGATATTCGTGTCGCTTTTTGCTTGAGGAGAACAGGACGTGAAGAACATCACGATCACACTGCCCGAAGATGTGGCCCGGTGGCTGCGGGTCAAGGCGGCCGAGGACGACCGGAGCGTCTCGAAATGGATCTGCGAGCTACTGGAGCGGACGCGGCGCCGAGAGGACGACTACGAGGTCGCGATGAAGCGTTACCTCGCTCGGCAGCCTCGCAAGATCGACTGGCCCCAGGGCCGCAGACCCACTCGAGAGGAGCTGTATGATCGCCCAGGTCTTCGTTGACACGAACATCTTCGTCTACCGGCATGACGAGAGCGATCCCTCGAAGCAGGCCTGTGCCGAGGAATGGATCACCTTCCTTGCGCGTTCGCGGACCGGACGCTTGAGCTTTCAGGTTCTTCAGGAATTCTACGTGACCCTCACCCGGAAGGAGCGTCTCGCGTACGACCCCGCCGAGGTTCGCGAAATCGTTCGGGATCTCATCGCCTGGCGGCCGGTGGCGACCGACGCCCGTATTCTGGAACGAGCGTGGGTGCTACAGGATCAGCACGCGGTTTCTTGGTGGGACGCCCTCATCGTGGCCGCGGCGCAATCCTGCGGGTGCTCCGTACTCTTGACCGAAGACCTGCAGCACGGACATGACTTCGGTGGCGTCCGCGTGATCAACCCGTTTCGAGCGAGGTCGGAGACGCCGGCCAGAATCATGGAGGCCCAGCCCTGCTGAGGAGCATTCACTCACGAAGGAGTCGTCGATGCCGCGAGCGAAGGCAGCATGCCATGACCGTTTTTCCCTCATTACGGCGCTGCTCGCCGTGAGCGTTCAGGCCGCCGGTTGCACCGGGGAGGGGGCCGATCCCGCCTCCGAATCCCCGGCCGACGCCGGGGTCGCGCCCCCCGTCGCACGCGTGATCCCGGAACAACTGGAGACGCACGGGCACACACGAGTCGACAACTACTACTGGCTCAACCAGCGCGAGAATCCCGAGGTCATCGCATACCTCGAGGCGGAGAACGGCTATACCGACGCGCTGATGGCGCACACGGAGGGTCTCCAGGCGGAGCTGTTCGAGGAGATCAAGGGACGGATCCAGCAGACCGACCTCTCCGTACCGGTGAGAGAGGGCGACTTCTTCTACTACAGCCGCACCGAGGACGGCCGGGACTACCCGATCTACGCCCGGAAGCGCGGGTCTCTCGACGCGGACGAGGAAGTCATCCTCGACGTCAATCCGCTCGCCGAGGGCCACGACTACTACGCCGCCTTCCCCGAGGTCAGCTCCGACGGCGACCTGATGGCGTGGGCCGAGGACACCCGCGGACGCCGCATCTACACCATCCGGGTCCGGAATCTCGCCACGGGGGAGGACTACCCGGAAGCGATCGAGGGCGCCTCCGGCAACATGGTATGGGCCGAGGACGACCAGACGCTCTTCTACACGAAGCGGGATCCCGGCACCCTGCGCTCATACCAGATCTACCGGCACCGGCTCGGCACCGATCCCGCGGACGACGTGCTCGTGTACCAGGAGGACGACGAGGAGTTCAGCTCGGGCGTCCGCAAGACGAAGTCGAAGAGGTACCTCGTCATCTCCTCCTCACACACCGTGATGGACGAGCACCGCTTCCTCGACGCGACGAACCCCGAGGGCGAATTCACCCTCTTCCTCCCGCGCGAGCGCGGGCACGAGCACCGCTTCGACCACTTCGGGGACCACTTCTACATCCGGACGAACCTCGACGGAGCCGAGAACTTCAAGCTCATGCGGACTCCCGTCGACCGGACGGCGACGGACAACTGGGAGACAGTCATCCCGCACCGGGGCGACGTCTTCCTGCAGGGGTTCGAGTTGTTCCGGAACTACCTCGTCCTCTCGGAGCGCGCGGGAGGGCTCACCCGCCTGCGCGTCCGCGCATGGGAGGGAGACGAGCACCAGATCGCGTTCGACGAGCCGGCCTACCTGGCCTCGCTGTCGGCCAACCCCGAACTGGACACGAACATCCTGCGCTACGGGTACACGTCGCTCTCCGCGCCGCGCTCCGTCTACGACTACGACATGTCCACCCGCGAGCGCACGCTGCTCAAGGAGGACGAAGTGCTCGGCGGCTACGACCGCGCGGAGTACGTGGTGGAGCGACTGCATGCCCCCGCCCGCGACGGCGCCGTGGAAGTCCCGGTGTCCCTCGTTTACCGGAGCGGTCTCGAGAAGGACGGTGACAACCCCCTCCTCCTCTACGCCTACGGCTCATACGGTGCGAGCATGGAGCCCACCTTCTCCTCGACGCGCCTGAGTCTTCTCGACCGCGGATTCGTGTACGCGATCGCCCATATCCGCGGCGGACAGGAACTGGGCCGGGCGTGGTACGAGGACGGGAAGATGTTCAACAAGAAGAACACCTTCACCGACTACGTGGACGCGGCGGATTTCCTCGTCGCGGAAGGCTACACGAGTCCCGAGAAGCTCTTCGCCCGCGGCGGGAGCGCCGGGGGTCTGCTCATGGGCGCGGTCGTGAACATGCGGCCGGAACTGTTCCGGGGCGTCGTCGCGCACGTCCCGTTCGTCGATGTCGTGACGACGATGCTGGACGAGTCGATTCCGCTCACGACCTTCGAGTGGGATGAGTGGGGCAACCCGGCGGACCTCGAGTCGTACCGCTACATGCTCTCCTACTCGCCCTACGACCAGGTTGAGGCGAAGGACTACCCCAACCTGCTCGTCACGACGGGACTGCACGACTCGCAGGTGCAGTATTGGGAGCCCGCGAAGTGGGTCGCGAAGCTGCGAGCGACGAAGACGGACGAGAATCGCCTGCTCCTCAAGACGCACATGGATGCGGGCCACGGCGGCGGCTCGGGCCGCGACCGCCGGTACGAGGAACTCGCCTTCGAGTTCGCCTTCATCCTGGACCTGCTCGAGGCGACCGCTCCGCGCTAGCGGCTAGGGCATCGATGCCTGGGCGCGGACCCACTCGACGGCTTCGCGGTGCGTTCCGAACCACACGCCGGGCTTCGAGCGCATGTGCTCGATGAGTTCGCGCAGGATCACGATCCGTGAGCGGTGCCCGATGTAGTGCGGGTGCATGGTGAGGAGGAACATCGTCCCCTCCTCCCAGGCCACGTCGAACTCGTCCTTGTACACCTCCAGCACCTCGCGCGGGTTGGAGTAGCGGTCGCCGAGCGGGTTGAAGAGCGGCGCGTCGTCCAGGATCCAGTCCACGGGGAGTTCAACGAGGCCCGTGGCCTCGCCGTTCTGGTTGATCTCGTAGGGCCGGTCGTCCGCCATCAGCGAGGAGTCGTACAGGAAGTCCATCTCCAGCAGGAGATCGAGCGTCGAGTCGCTGAAGTTCCACGACGGCGCGCGGTAGCCGACCGGACGTTCGCCCGTGAGTTCGGTCAGCCGCTCCACGGCCATGCGCAGCAGGCGTTCCTCCTCCTCGCGCGGGAGCGTGGCGTTGCGCTCGTGGATCCAGCCGTGGACGCCGATCTCGTGGCGGCCCGAGGCCTGGATCATGTCGACCTGGTGCGGCGCCAGGCTGAAGCTGAGCGCGGGGCCGAAGAACGAGGCGGCGATCCCGTACTCGTCGAGCAGGTCGATGACGCGGCCGAGGGCGACGCGCGAGCCGTACTCCCCCTGCGAGAGCCCGCCCACGTTGGTGTCGCCGTTCCGCAGCCAGACCGTCTCGTTGTCCACGTCAAAGGAGAGCAGCACGGCGACGCGGCCCCCGTCCGGCCACGAGTCCGGGTTCAGGTCGCGGCCCGCGCGCACGCGGTTCACGGCCTCGAACACCCGCTCCTCGGACCAGCGCCACGGCGGGTCGTCCGCTTCCTGGGCGGCCATCGGCGCCGCCGGCGCCGTCCACAGCGCCGCCAGCCCGCAGAGCGCGGTCACGAATCCGCGCCGCAGCGAACGAGTCGAGGAGGGGTTGAATTGTATGCGCCCGGTCATGAGGATTCCCCCGTTTCGGTAGTCATCTCAAGTCTGAAGGCTTATTTTAACAGATTGCCCCTGAATCGGACGGTCGGCGCCGATTCGATCCGGCGCGCGGGACACGTCCGAATCCGTGGTCCGTCGCCGGCGCCGATCCTCCCTTGAATATGGCGATTCTGACACATGGCGACCAAGACAGCGGAGATCGGAACCATCGATCGAACCTTCGACCTCAGCGCGCACGGGATCACCGTCACCCGCATAAAACGTAATCCCCCCGTGGGAGACATCTACGCCGACGCCCTGAGCGGACGCGAACCCGGCGCGGTCCAGGCGGCGAACGGAGCGCTCGTGGCTTTCTCCGGCGCCAAGACCGGCCGCTCGCCGAACGACAAGCACGTGGTGTGCGATCCGGAGACCGAGCGGGATGTCTGGTGGGGTCCGGTCAACTTCCCCCTCGAGCGCGAGAGCTTCCTGCGGAACCGGGCGCGCGTCCGGGCCTTCCTGAACCGGCAGGATCTCCTCTACGTCATCGACGGTTTCGCGGGCTGGGACCCGGAGTACCGCCTCAACGTGCGGATCATCTGCAACCGCCCGTACCACGCCCTCTTCATGCACAACATGCTCATCCGCCCCACGCCCGCGGAGCTGGCGACGTTCGGCGAGCCCGATTTCGTCGTCTACAACGCGGGCCAGGAGGCGGCGGATCCCTCCGTGGAGGGCGTCACCTCCCCGACTAGCGTGGACCTCTCCTTCGCGGACAACGAGGCCTGCATCCTCGGGACCGAGTACGCGGGGGAGATGAAGAAGGGTGTGTTCACGATCATGAACTACCTCATGCCGAGGCGGGACGTGCTCTCGATGCACTGCTCGGCGACCACCGACCCGGAGACCGGGGCCTCGTCGCTCCTCTTCGGTCTCTCCGGGACGGGGAAGACGACGCTCTCGGCCGACCCGAACCGGCGGCTCATCGGCGACGACGAGCACTGCTGGACCGACTCGGGGATCTTCAATATCGAGGGCGGCTGCTACGCGAAGACGATCGACCTCTCCGAGGAGAAGGAGCCCGACATCTACCGGGCGCTCCGCTACGGCGCGGTGCTGGAGAACGTCGTGCTGCGGGATGACGGGAGCGTGGACTGGTCGGACTCGTCGATCACGCAGAACACGCGCGGCAGCTACCCGATCGAGTTCATCGACAACGCGCAGGTGCCGTGCGTGGCGGGTCACCCCACGGACGTGATCTTCCTGACGGCGGACGCGTTCGGCGTGCTGCCGCCGGTGAGCCGGTTGACGCCCGAGCAGGCCATGTACCACTTCATCAGCGGGTACACGGCGAAGGTCGCGGGCACGGAGGTCGGCGTCACCGACCCCGTGGCCACCTTCTCGCCCTGCTTCGGGGGCCCGTTCCTCGTGTGGCACCCCGCGAAGTACGCGCGGCTGCTCGCGGACCGCATGCATGAGCACGGCGTGAACGTGTGGCTCGTGAACACGGGCTGGAGCGGCGGGCCGTTCGGCGTCGGGGCGCGGATCGACCTGCCGCACACGCGCCGGATGGTCGACGCGATCCACGCGGGCGAACTGGCGGACGCGCCGACGGAGCCGGACCCGGTGTTCGGGATCCATGTCGTGACCGAGGTGCCGGGCGTGCCGAGCGAGATCCTGCGGCCGCGCGCGACGTGGCCGGACCCCGCGGCGTACGATGAGAAAGCGGCGCACCTGGCGCGGCTCTTCAGGGAGAACTTCACGGAATACGAGGACGATTGTCCGCCGGAGGTCTGTACGGCGGGCCCCGTGGTCTGACTCCGGCCACGGGCGGTGAACATGAGGAGGAAGCCCGATGCGGCGACGTGATCTGATGTTGGCGGTGGGCCTGGCGGCGATGGTGGCTGGGTGTTCGAGCGGGCAGCGCGACGCGCCGCAGATGGCGGGCGCCTCCATGGGGGGCGCGGCGCAGGCGGGCAACGGCGACGGGAACTCGACGCCGCTCTACGGCAACCTCGGTCCGCACAACCGGCCGGTCACCACGGCGTCGGAGAAGGCGCAGGCCTACTTCGACGAGGGCCTCCTCTTCATGTACGCCTTCGGCACGTCGACCGCCGAGGAGTCGTTCCGCGCCTCGCAGATGGAGGACCCGGAGTGCGCCTCCTGCTATTGGGGCGAGGCGTGGTCGCTGGCGCCGTACCTGAACGGCGGCATGTCGCCCGGCAACGAACGCTCGGCCCACGCCGCCATGCAGAAGGCGAAGGAGCACAGGTCGGGAGCGACCGAGGTCGAACAGGCGCTCATCGATGCCTTCGACGTGCGGTTCGAGGCCGACCCGGAGCGCTCCCGCCGCCGCATGCTCGACACGCTGTACGCGCGCGAGATGGACAAGGTCGCGGCGCGCTACCCGGACGACCTGGACGTGCTCACGCTGCAGGCCGAGGCCTGGATGCTGCTGCGCCCCCGGCGCGGAGATGTGGATCTCGAAGCGAAGGACGTGAAGAAGATCCGCCCCATCCTCGAGACCGTCCTCGCGCGGGATATCCGTCACCCTGGCGCCTGCCACCTCTACATCCACCTCGTGGAGGCGTCGCAGGATCCGGGTCTGGCGGAAGCATGTTCGGACCACCTCGGCAGCCAGATCGCGGTGAGCCACATCCACCACATGCCGACGCACATCTACATGAACATCGGCCGCTGGGGCGACGCGGTGCGCGGCAACCAGCAGGCGTGGCACGCGGACCAGAAGGCCGCGCACGGCGGCCCTCCCGGCGTCTATCCCTCGCACAACCTGCACATGCTGCTCAACGCCGCCGTCATGGACGGGCAGAGCGCCGTCGCGATCCAGGCCGCGAAGGACCTGGCGGGACACCGCGGCCCGTGGGGGGCCTACATCCCGCTCACCTACGCGGCGTTCGGCCGCTGGAGCGAGATTCTGGCGGGCGACGGTCCGAAGTCGGACGATCCGATGGAAGTCGTCGCGTGGAGCTTCTCGCGCGGCCTCGCCTACCTCCGCACGGGGCACATCGATGTCGCGCAGGACCACCTCGAGGAGATCGATGAAGCGCTCGAGGACGCCGATCCCTCCGCCACCTTCCGCTACAGCCCGCTCGCGGACGTCGTCGCGCTGCCGCGCTCGATCCTCGCCGGGGAGATCCTGAACGCGAGGGGGAAGGCGGAGGAGGCCGTGGCCGCCCTGAAGCACGGGATCGAGAAGGAAGACGGACTCATCTACTCGGAGCCGCGGGCCTGGCACATGCCGGTTCGGCATACGCTCGGCGCGATCCTGCTCGAGAACGACCGGGCCGGGGAGGCGGAGCAGGTCTACCGCGGCGCGCTCGAAGATCTCCCCAACCAGGGCTGGGCCTGGTTCGGACTCACGCAGGCGCTCAAGGCGCAGAAGAAGACGGCCCAGGCCCAGGAGGCGCGGCGCGAGTTCGACCGTTACTGGGTCCGCGCGGACACCTGGCTGCGCAGCTCGAGGTTCTGACATCCGGCGCCCCGACCCGCTTGGCATGATCGACTTCTCGCCGCCGGAGAGTCCGTTCAGGATCAGCTACGACGGCGACTTCGACATCTCCCGCGCGGTGACGGCGCCGCCGCCCGACGCGCCCTCCGAGCGCGAGATGAGAAAGGAACTGAAGCGCACGGTACGCAGGATCTCGCGGCTCCAGCGGCGTCTGCACGCGCACCGCCACTACGCGGTGCTGCTGGTCTTTCAGGCGATGGACGCGGCCGGCAAGGATTCGACGCTGCGGGCGGTCATGACGGGCGTGAACCCCGCGGGTTTCCGGATCAACGCCTTCGAGGCGCCGTCCAACCTGGAGGCGAGACACGACTTCCTGTGGCGGACGACGCGCCGGCTCCCGGAGAAGGGCCGGATCGGGATCTTCAACCGCAGCTATTACGAGGAAGTCCTCATCGTGCGGGTCCACCCCGAGTATCTCGATCGGCAGAAGCTGCCCCGCCGGCTGCCCATCATGGAACGGTGCGGGGAGCGCTACCAGTCGATCCGGGACCATGAACGGCACCTGGCTCGGAACGGGACCGTGATCCTGAAGTTCTGGCTCAACATCTCGAAGGACGAGCAGGCCCGCCGCTTCCTCCGCCGCATCGACCGCCCCGACAAGAACTGGAAGTTCAACCGCGCCGACATCGAGGAACGGCAGCACTGGGACGACTACATGGCCGCGTACGAGGACGCGATCAACGCCACCGCCCGCCCGTGGGCGCCGTGGTACGCGATCCCCGCCGACTCGAAGCCCTGGATGCGGCTGCTCGTCGCCCAACTCGTGCGCGACCAGCTCGCCACACTCGACCTCACCCACCCGGAGCTACCTGAGGAAGAACGCGCCGAACTCCAGGGCTACCGCGCCCACCTCACCGCCGAACTGTAGCCCGGCGCCCCGGCACCCTTCAACGGATCGACGAGTAAGGTGGAGAGTTCCTGTCAACACAACCATATGCCGGTCCGGCACCGGGCATTTCTCGAGCGCGCGCTGGCTGCGATACCCGGTGTGGACGGCGTCGTCGGTCTGGCGGCGGGCGGTTCGTTCATCGCGGGCGAGATCGACGAGTTCTCCGACCTCGACCTCGTGCTGGCGGTGGAACCGGCGGCCTGGCCGGAGATCCTCGACCGGCAGCAGGCGGTCGCCGCCGACCTCGACCCCTCGTTTCTGGCGGGCTTCACCGGGGAGCACGTCGGCGAGCCGCGTCTGCTCGTGTGCCTCTACGGTCCTCCCCTCCTGCACGTGGACCTGAAGTTCGTGTCGCTCGACGACGTGCACGAGCGGATCGAAGATCCGGTCATCCTGTGGGAGGTCGACGGCTGCCTGAGCGCCGCGTTCGCCCGTGCCGCACCGCGCTACCCGGCCGCGGATCCCGGCTGGATCGAGGATCGCTTCTGGATCTGGGCGCATTACGTCGCCGACAAGATCGAACGTGGCGAGATCTTCGAGGCGCTGGACGGTCTCGGGTTTTGGCGGGCCGTGGTGCTGGCGCCGCTGGCGTTCAGACGGGCCGGCGTGGCGGCCACCGGCGTGCGCCGGATCGAAGACCGGCTCCCCGCCTTCGCGACGGATCTCGAACGGACGGTTGGAGGCGTCGACGCCGCGGCGTGCGTGGCCGCGCTCGAGGCCGCGATCGAACTCTACACCGAGCTTCGGGCAGCCGACGGCACGGGAAGCGCGGTCGAGATGAGCGTCGTCGAACGGGAGGTTCGGGCTTATGTGGTGGGGCTTCCGGGCAGGCTGCAGTTACCCGGCCGAGGCGCGTAGGGAGTCCGGGTCGAGCATCAAACGGGGGCCGGGATCCGCTCGACGTGGATCCGGTCGGCCCTCTTCATGGCCTGCGCGAGGTCGTAGGCCGACTGAAGCCGATACCAGGTCTCCGCGCCACCTCCAAATGCCTTGTCGAGGCGGATCGCCATCTCAGGAGAGATGCCTGAACGGCCGTTGACGAGTTCGGAAAGCTGCTTTCGGCTGACCCCGAGCCTCCGCGCCGCCTCCGTCACGGTGAGCCCCAAAGGCTCCAGACAATCATGGCGCACGGACAGGCCCGGATGCGGCGGGTTCTTCATCGTGGGAACTGTAACGTATCACGGGTCAAACAGCAAACATGCTTCACGGTGTGTGGGGTCATCTCGTTGAGCGGCGGTTGGCCGACGTGGTATGATCGAAGGGAGCGGTGTCCCCCACGATCTACAGGAGGCGGTTGGTGGGAAGCAAACGTATAACCCGGAGGGCGGTCCAGGCTGGCATCCTCGCCGGAGCGTGGCTCTTTGCCGGGTGCTCCCCGGCAGGCGACGGGGACGTGGGCGGAGCGGCTGACGGCGGCGCAGAGGGCGGGGCGGGAACGACGGGAGCCGTTCACTTCGAGTTTACGGAGGTCGTGCCGGGGGTGTACCACGCTCGCGGCGCGAGCGACCTCGTCGTGGGATCGAACGCCGGTGTGGTCGTGAACGAGGCGGACGTGCTCCTCGTCGATTCCCACATTTCCCCCGCGGCGGCGAGCGCCCTCATCGAGGACCTGCGCTCGATCACCGACAACCCCGTGCGCTACGCGGCGAACACGCACTGGCACTTCGACCACGCGCACGGCAACCAGGTGTATCCGCCCGAGGTCGAGATCATCAGTCACGAGGCGACCCGGGCGGCGATCGCGGCGGGACGCTCGAATTCGGGCCGCTCGTACGAACTCTTCGTGGGATCGATCCCCGGGCGGATCGAGCAGATGGAGGCGACGCTCGACACGATGACGGACGCGACGGCGCGAGCGGAACTGGAGGCCACGCTCGAACGTCAGCGGACCTACTACGCCCAGTTGCAGGAGGTCGTCCCCACGCCCCCCAACACGACGCTCTCGGAACGACTCACGCTCCATAAGGGCGGACGCGAGATCCAGTTCCACTTCTTCGGGCGCGCCCACACGGAGGGCGACGTCATCGTTTACCTCCCGGATGACCGCGTGATCATCACCGGAGACATGCTCACGGCCGGTCTCCCCTACATGGGCGACGGGTACGTGAACGAGTGGGTCGAGACGCTCGACCGCCTGAAGGCGCTCGATTTCGACTGGATCATCCCCGGCCACGGCGAGCCGTACCGGGAGCGAGAGCGGATCGACCACCTGCAGGCCTACATGCAGGACCTGTGGGACCAGTCCGCCACGCTCCACGGTCAGGGAGTGAGCGCCGAGGACGCGGCGGCGCGCATCGACCTTACGGCACACGCCGACAACTTCGGCGGGATCGCCAGCCCGGGCGCGAACCCGGTCGCGGTGCTGCGGATCTTCGAGCTGCTCGACGGCACCGTGAACTGAGACGGAACCATGAGGACGAAACCATAGAGACGAAACCAGAAAGGGAGTTCACGATGTCCACAGATTCGAACCGGCGCGATTTTCTGAAGGTCACGGCTGCGGCGGGCGCCGTCCTCGGGTTCGGCGTCCCCGGTGCGGCCCGCGCCCTCGCGCCCCGGCCGTCCGCGAACCGGGCGCCCGCGGGGCAGGCCCGGACGCTGCTCATCCTGGGCGGGACCGGGTTCATCGGTCCCTACCAGGTTCGATCGGCGCTCGCGCAGGGGCTGGAAGTGACGATCTTCAACCGCGGCAACCGCCCCGGCATGTTCGAGGGCGTGGAGGAACTCGTCGGGGACCGGAACGGGGACTTCGAGTCGCTGCGCGGCCGGACGTGGGACGTCGTCGTCGACAACTCCACGGCGCGTCCCGACTGGGTGACGAGCATCGGGGAGTTCCTGCGCGACTCGGTGGGATACTTCTACTACGTCTC
Organism: Gemmatimonadales bacterium; assembly: GCA_009841005.1. Lineage (GTDB taxonomy): Bacteria > Gemmatimonadota > Gemmatimonadetes > Palauibacterales > Palauibacteraceae > Palauibacter > Palauibacter polyketidifaciens. The sequence goes on along the minus strand of VXMR01000096.1, from coordinate 26,763 downwards.
CTCACGCTCGGCGTACGCGAGCCACTCCACCGTGCCGATGACGTCCGCAGTGCCCTCCTACACGTACGAGACCGCCGGCGTGGACCGTGCGACTGCCGACATCACGCGGCTGCCCTACGGCCTCGCGAAGGCGGAGTCCGAGCGGGAGGCGATGAGGATCTTCCCCGACCGGTACGGGATCTTCCGCCCGGGCCTCATCATCGGCCCCGACGATCCCACGGACCGCTTCACGTACTGGCCGGTGCGGATCCACCGGGGCGGCGAGGTGCTGTCTCCCGGCGACGGGACGGACCCGGTGCAGATCATCGACGTGCGCGATCTCGGCGACTTCATGGCGCTGTCCTCGGACCGCGGGCACACGGGCATCTTCAACCTCGTGGGTCCTGCCACGCCGCGGCCGATGTCCGAACTCCTGTACGGCATCCGCGCCGTGACGACCGCCGAGACGACGTTCACCTGGGTGCCGCGCGAGTTCCTCGCCGAGCGCGGCGTGCGGCCCTACGCCGAGATGCCGGTGTGGCGGCCTCCGACGCCGGGGTCGGAGGGGTTCGCGCGCTTCGACCTCTCCAACGAAGTCGCGCACGGGATGACGTTCCGCTCGCTGGCGGATACGACGCAGGCGACGCTGGACTTTCACTTCTCCCGTACGCCCGAGCGCCAGGCGGCGATGCGGCCGGGGCTCCCGGCGGAGCGGGAGGCGGAGATCCTGCGCGAGTGGCACGCGTCGCGCTGACGGCGGGCCGCCGCGGGGGTCGCCCTTGCCGGCCCTCGTGACGGCGGCAACTGTGTCGGCGCGCACATGCCGGAGGGTGCGCGGGACGGGGTGGAGGCAGGGCGCGAGACCGACGGAAACGGAGGCGACGTGAACGACCGGGAAGAAGGTTCGGGCCTCACGCGGCGAGCCCTGATCGCCGGAGCCGCGGCGGCCGCCGGGGGCGCGATCACGGCCAGCGCGACGCGCGGACTGGTCCAGGAGGCGCAAGATCCGACGAAGGTGCCGGGCGCGCGTCCCGTCACGGTTGGGTCCCGCTCTCCGCACGAGACGCCGGAGAAGCTCCTGTCCGGATCGATGGGTGGCTCCTCGCGCACGCCGCTCCAGGACCTGCACGGGATCATGACCCCGGCGGACCTCCACTTCGAGCGGCACCACCACGGGATCCCCTACATCGATCCCGCGACCTACCGCCTCCTCATCCACGGCATGGTCGACCGGCCCACGCTCTTCACGCTCGAGGATCTGAAGCGCTTCCCGCAGGTCTCGAAGCTGCTCTTCATCGAGTGTTCCGGGAACGGCGGGGGCGCCTACGCCCCGTCGCCCAGCCCGCAGCACACGCCCCAGTCGGTGGACGGCCTGCTGAGCACGAGCGAGTGGACCGGGGTCGCGCTTTCGACGCTGTTCGAGGAGGTCGGAGCCCACGCGGATGCGACGTGGTTCCTCGCCGAGGGATCGGACGCGGCGGTCATGGGCCGCAGCATCCCGATGGAGAAGGCGTGGGACGACGCAATGATCGCCTACGCCCAGAACGGCGAGGCGATCCGGCCGGAGCAGGGCTATCCCGCGCGGGTATTCCTGCCCGGGTGGGAGGGCAACGCGAGCGTGAAGTGGATCCGCCGAATCGAACTCTCTGACCGGCCGTCGATGTTCCGCGATGAGACGTCCAAGTACACGGATCCGCTCCCGGACGGGACATCGCGGCAGTTCTCCTTCGTGATGGATGCGAAGTCGATCATCACCCATCCCACCTACCCGCGGCGGCTGCCGGGGCCGGGATTCGTCGAGATCTCCGGCTACGCCTGGACCGGCCGGGGTCTGATCGAACGCGTGGAGGTGAGCACGGACGGCGGCGACTCGTGGCACGACGCGGTGCTCCAGGAACCCGTGCTGCCCAAGTGCACGACGCGGTTCCGCCACGGCTGGGAGTGGGACGGCGGTCCGGCGCACCTGCTGAGCCGCGCCACCGACGAAACGGGGTACACGCAGCCGGTTCGGCAGCAGGTCCTCGACGCGCGCGGGCCCGGCACGCGCTACCACTCCAACGCGATCCGCGGGTGGCGTGTGGCCCGCGACGGATCGATCGAGTTCGCGCCGGTATGAGCCGCGCCAATGCGGTCTCGCGGCTGGTGGTGGTGGCGGCCGTCGTGCCGGCGCTGGCGGCCTGCGGTGCGGACGACTCCGCGGGCGGCGTGGAGGCCGGCAACGCCGCACCCGGCGCGGCTACGGTCGTGACGACCGATCCGGGCGACGGGATGACCGGGCGGGCGGGCGCGGACGAGCCCGTGTACGGCTTCGGGACGCCCGCGACGGTATCGCAGATCGCGGCCTGGGACATCGACATCGGTCCAGACGGCGCAGGCCTGCCGCCCGGAGAGGGCACCGTCGCGGAGGGACTGGAGGTGTGGGAGCGCCACCGCTGTGTTCTCTGCCACGGACCCACGGGGCGCGAAGGGCCGAACGACATCATCACGGGCCGTATCCCGGGTGACGAATTCCCGTTCGCGAACGACCGCACTCTGCGCTCCACCGTCGGCAACTACTGGCCGTACGCGACGACGCTGTTCGACTACACCCGCCGCGCCATGCCCTTCGACCTGCCGGGCACGATGACGGACGAAGAGGTCTACGCCGTGGTCGGCGCCATGCTCTACTTCAACGATCTCCTGCCGGCGGACGCCGTCGTCGACTCCGCGATGGTCGTCGACACACGGATGCCCGCGCGCGACCGCTTCGTCCCCGACAACCGAACCGGCGGTCCCACCATCCGCTGACCGACGCGGCTACACGAGTTCGATTCGGAGGCGCCGCCCCAGTGCCTCGGCAGCCCCTATCAGCATGGCGAGTTGTATCCGATCGTTGTCGGGGTCCAGTATCCGGTCCAGTTGGCTGCGGCTCGTGTTCATCTTCCTCGCCATCGCATTCTTGCTCAGGCGTTCCGTAGCCATGGCCTCCTTCAATTGCCACGCGATGACGCGCTTGACGGCCGCAGCCGTTGTTTCCTCCAGCGTCCCCTGTTCCCGGAGATAATCCTCGAACGACGAACCGACGCCTCCCCTTTCGTCAACCATGACGAACTCCCTTGCCCGCCTTCGTGCGATGTCGATGTCGGACTCCGGCGCCTTATCGGATGCATGACCTGTGGTACACGCCGTCAAGCGCGGACGTGAGGGGCGCGGTGCGCGATGCCGGGTCGCTTCAGGCAACCTGCCGGGCCGGCATGTGGGCAGGGTTTTCGGGATTGTCGTGAGTACCCCATTGGGTTACCATGCGCCATGCACACCGTCGCTGAGACACCAACCTTCTCCCGTCACTCGAAGTCCGACAAGACCGACCTGACCCGCGGCGAGCGCCGAGCGGTGGCTGCGCTCATCGCCGCCATCAAGCTTCAAGGAAGGCAGGGGAAATGAGCACGTTTGGAGAAGACCTGATCCAGTCCTTGAACGAGGCCTTGGACGATGCGAAGGGGGAGGGTCCCGCCATCGTTCACGCCCCGATCTCCCCGCGCGAAGTTCGTATGGAGGCGAAGCTTACACAGGCTCAAATGGCGGCCCTGATGGGAATGAGCCTCTCCGGCTATCGGAAGTGGGAGCAGGGGAGACGACGCGTCAGCGGCCCGGCTGCGGCGCTTCTGCGCATCATCAAGCACGATCCCAATGCCGTGAGGCCTGCGCTGGTGCAGTCGCCATAAGAGGTGGAGCGTCCGTCGGCCCGCCCTGGAGAAGCGTGAGTTCCTGCAGCCGCAGCTGTTCCGCCGCGGCGCTCGTGAGTCTGCTGGCGGTCGTGGGCACCGCGCAGGCGCAGGACGGCACGGTCGGTTCCGGTCAGGCGGGGAGCTACATCGGCGCATTCGCGGGGCCGGGCTCGGTGGACGTTCGCATGACCGACATCGACGGCTTCACGGGGTCGAACGGCGTCCCGGGCCAGGCGTTCGAGTACGGTGACACCGGACTCGCGGCCGGTGTGCTGGCGGGGCGGTACTTCCGCCTGGGGAGCGTACAGCTCCTGTTCGAGGCGGACGGGGCGTTCAGCGGTCTGTCCGCGTCCCCCGGACAACTGGATGCGGCCGGAATGGACGAGACGGCGGCGGCGGAGTTGCACTGGGTCGGGACGGCGCGCATCGGCGTTCGGAGGTCCCTCGGGCGCGTCAGCGTGTTCGTCGCCGGCGGCGCGTCGGTGGCCGGAATCTCCAACTCGTTCACCGATCTCGACCCGGGAACGGACGATCGCCTGCAGTTGGACCCCGACGATTCCTTCGACGAGCGGCCGACGCGGGTCGGATGGGTCGCCGGGGTCGGCATCGAAATGCCGGTGGCGAGTGCCTGGACCCTCCGATTCGAAGGCCTCTACAACGATTTCGGCGAAACCGTCCACCAGGCGGAGAATCGGCTTGGCGTCAACGCCGGCGTCTGTGGACCGACCGGGCTCCCGAGCCCCTGCCGCTACGGCTTCGACGAGCGGTTCGCTCTCCTCCGCCTCGTCCTCGTGCGCCGTCTCGGCCGCTGATCGCCCCACGACCCCAAGGCTCCCGCCCGACCCGCCGACGCGTCAGCCGCTGATTTCGTGTGCCTCGCCTGCCCCGCGCGGGAGCCGGATCCGCTCCACCAGCCGCTGGGCCTCGGCCGGCGGCGGCGGCGTGAAGCGGGACACGACCGTCGCCACCGCGAAGTTCACCGTCATTCCCACCGCCCCGATCCCCTCGGGCGAGATCCCGAACCACCAGTTCTCCGCCACGTTCGCCGCCGGGTTCACGAACTTGAAGTAGACGATGTAGGCGGCCGTGAGCGTGATTCCGCACAGCATGCCCGCGATCGCCCCCTCCCGGTTGAGCCGCTTCGAGAAGATGCCGAGGATGATGACCGGGAAGAACGACGACGCCGCGAGCCCGAACGCGAACGCGACGACCTCCGCTACGAAGCCCGGTGGATTCATCCCCAGGTAACCCGCCACGACGACGGCGAACCCGGCGCTCAACCGCGCCGCGATGAGTTCGCCCCGCTCGCTGATGTCCGGCCGCCAGTTGCGCTTGAGCAGGTCGTGGCTGATCGCCGCCGAGAGTACGAGCAGGAGTCCGGCCGCCGTCGAGAGCGCCGCGGCCAGCCCGCCCGCCGCGACCAGTCCCACCACCCAGTTCGGCAGCCGCGCGATCTCCGGGTTCGCGAGCACCATGATGTCGCGGTCGATCGTGAGTTCGTTCTGCACGGGCGCGCCCGCCGCGTCCACCGCCTCCGGTCCCACGTACTGGATGAGTCCGTCCGCGTTGTGGTCCTCGTACGAGATCAACCCCGTCGTCTCCCACTTCGTGAACCACTCCGGCATCTCCGCGTACGGCTGGTCCGTCACCGTGTTGAGCAGGTTCGTCCGCGCGAACACCGCCACCGCCGGCGCCGCCGTGTACAGGAGCGCGATGAACACGAGCGCCCAGCCCACGCTGATCCGCGCGTCCCGCACCTTCGGCACCGTGTAGAAGCGGATGATGACGTGCGGCAGCCCCGCCGTCCCCACCATGAGCGCGGCCGTGATCGCCAGCACGTCGAGCGTCGATTTCGTCCCGTCCGTGTAGGCGGTGAAGCCCAGCTCCTGGTGCAGGCCGTTCAGCCGGTCGAGCAGGAACGTCCCCGTCTCCTGATCCGCCGCCCCGAGCCCGATCTGCGGAATCGGGATCCCCGTGACGAGCATCGACAGGAAGATCGCGGGCACCATGTACGCGAAGATGAGCACGCAGTACTGTGCGACCTGCGTGTAGGTGATCCCCTTCATCCCCCCGAGCACCGCGTAGAAGAAGACGATCCCCATCCCGATGGCGACGCCCAGCGTAATGTCGATCTCGAGGAAGCGGCTGAACACGATCCCCACGCCGCGCATCTGGCCCGCCACGTAGGTGAAGGAGACGAAGATCGCGCAGATGACGGCCACGACCCGCGCCGTCTGGGAGTAGTAGCGCTCGCCCACGAAGTCGGGGACGGTGAACGCGCCGAACTTCCGCAGATACGGAGCGAGCAGCAGCGCCAGGAGCACGTACCCGCCCGTCCACCCCATCAGGTAGACCGAGCCGTCGTACCCCAGGAAGGAGATGATCCCGGCCATCGAGATGAAGGAAGCGGCCGACATCCAGTCCGCCGCCGTCGCCATCCCGTTGGCCAGGGGATGGACCCCCTTGCCCGCCACGTAGAACTCGCTCGTGGAGTGGGCCCGCGACCAGATCGCGATCCCGATGTAGAGCGCGAACGAAAGTCCGACGAGCGTCGCCGTCCACTGGAGAACCGTCATGCCGCGCCCTCCTCTCCGGCTACGTCGTCACGCTCGTCGACGTCGAACTCCCGGTCGAGCCGGTTCATGAGGAAGACGTAGACGAAGATGAGGACGACGAAGACGTAGATCGCACCCTGCTGCGCGAACCAGAACCCGAGCGGAAAGCCCGTGCCCGGGATCCGGATCGTGTCGAGCGCATCGGCGAACACGATCCCGGCGCCGTAGGACGCCAGCGCCCAGATCGCGAGGAGCGTCCCCACATAGCGGAGGTTGCGGCGCCAGTACTCCAGATGATCGCGGCCTGCTGCGGGATGATTCATGGGTCTCCCAGCGTGCGGGTCCGAACTTCTGCGGGTTGCCAGGACTTCACTTCGGCGTCGCCCAAGGCTGCGGCCCGGGTGGGCGGCGCGCCAGTGTCACGCCTCGCGCAGCGACTGCGGTTACCAGAACACGCCGAAGACGAGCCAGGCCGAGATCGCGGCGAGAAGTCCCGTGTAGAGCGCGGGGCTGGCCAACAGCGGCACGCGTTCGCTGAAGGGGTGAAGGCGGATCGGGCCGAGCTCGCCGGAGCTCTTCGCCAGCCAGTCGTCGGCGCCCGGGGGCGACGCGTCGCCGGCAGCCGCCTCGACACCGGCCGTCCCGACACCGACCGTCTCCCGCCAGCGGGGGTGGAGCGCCGCAAAGGCGCAGCCGGCGGCCGTGAACGCGACCGCCCACACGAACGCCTCCCACTGACCGGTCAGCCAGGATGGCAGCCAGGACACGTCGATCACCTCGCGGTCCACGAAACCCACGACGCCGTACAGCCCCCCCGTCGCCAGGCCGGCCATCCCCACCCGCCGGTTCGTGCGCGTGACGGCGCCGACCAGGTAGACGATGAGGAGCGGCGTGACGAACACCGATGTGACCGAGCGGAAGGCGGCGAGCATCGTCGGCGCGCGCAGGATCAGCGGCAAGTAGGCGAACCCCAGCACCAGGATCGCGACCGTCGCCATGCGTCCCACGCGGAGGTAGTGGGCGTCGTGTCGGTCCCGCGAGATGAAGCGTGCATAGATATCACGCGTGAAGACGGCCGACATCGACGAGCCCATCGAGTCGAACGTGCTCACCGCGGCGCTCACCACCCCGGCCACGACGAGCCCCTTGGCGCCGATCCCGAGGTAGGTGGAGATCAGGTGGGGGTACATCTCGTCGGGCCGGGCGAAAACCGGGAACTGCGCCCGCCCGAAGAGCCCGAGCATGTCCGTGAAGAGCAGGATGACGAGGCTCACGCCGACGCCCAGGACACCCGCCATCTTCATGTCCCACAGCGAGCGGGCGCCCATCATCCGCTGCGTCGAGGTGTGGCTCACCGTCCACCAGCCGGAGGAGATGAGAATCCACGCGATGAAGATGACGGCTGGCGACGTGGTCCCGTCCCGTCCCCGAAAGGCGCTCACATGGACCAGGTCCGCGGCGGCGAGCCCCGGCGCGAGTCCCTCGGCCGTCGTCCCCAGGCTCTCCAGTTGCGCGACCATCGCGTTCCAGCCGCCCACGGCCTGCCACACGGCGATGCACACCGCGAGACCTCCCGCCATCACGAGCACGCTCTGCAGCACGTCCGTCGCAACGACGGCCCGCAACCCGCCCACGGCCGTGTAGACCCCGGACAGGAGGACGAGTGACACGATCAGTGCCCAGGACAGTGCCGGCCTCAGGCCGCCGACCCCGACCAGCGTGAGATGGACGGACCAGATCATGAGTCCCAGCACGGAGGTCCGGTACTGGATCTGGATCAGCGCGCCGAGGACCCGCGTCCCCGGACCGAAGCGGTGCTCGAGGTACTCGGAGTTGGTGTACAGCCCGGCCCGGTAGATGGCGGGGACGATGAGGAAGGTCGCGATCGTCACCCCGACGAGTCCGCCGAACGTGTGCGCGGAGAGGAAATGCAGGCCCTCGCTCGCGATCGTCCCCGTGGCCGACACGAACTCCGAGTTGTCCATGTTCGTCGCGAACAGGGACAGGCCGACCGCCCACCACGGAAGCGCGCGCGAACTCAGGAACCACTCGCCGCTCGTGGAGGTGCCGCGCGCGCGGCGCAGCCCGTAGGCGATGATCGCACCGTTCAGTCCGAGGACGATCAGCCAATCCAGGGCGCTCAAGGGATGGAAACGCTCCTGCGGTGAGGTTGCCGCGGTCGGGCGAGGCGTCCGCTACCGTAGCCGGCGCCCCGCCCGACGGTCAACGGCGGCCGCTCGGGTCGGTCATGCGGCGACCGGCCGGGCGGACGCCGCCACGTCCAGCGCGCGGTCGAGGTCCTCGATGATGTCATCGATGTGCTCGATGCCTACGGAGAGCCGGATGGTCTCCGGACGCACGCCGACGCTGATCTGCTCTTCCTCGGTGAGCTGCCGGTGCGTCGTGGAGGCCGGGTGGCACGCCAGCGACTTGGCATCCCCGATGTTCACGAGCCGCTTGAACAGCTCGAGCGCGTCGTAGAACTTCACGCCCGCCTCGAAGCCGCCCTTCACCCCGAAGGTCAGGATCCCCGAGGCCCGGCCGCCCAGGTACTTCAGGGCCAGCTCGTGGTACGGATCGCCCGGCAGTCCGGCGTAGCTCACCCACTCCACGACCGGGTGGTCCTCCAAGTGCTTCGCCACCGCCAGCGCGTTCTCGGAGTGGCGCTCGATGCGGAGGTTCAGTGTCTGGATCCCCTGGATGATCTGGAACGCGTTGAAGGGCGAGATCGCCGACCCCGTGTTGCGCAGCGGTACCGTGCGCGCCCGCCCGATGTAGGCGGCCGGCCCGAGCGCCTCCGTGTAGACGACCCCGTGGTAGCTGGGCTCCGGCGTCGTGAACTGCGGATAGCGGCTCGCGTGCTCGGTCCACGGGAATTCCCCGGAATCGACGATCGCGCCGCCGAGGGAGTTGCCGTGCCCGCCGATGTACTTCGTCAGCGAGTGCACGACGATGTCGAAGCCGTGTTCGATCGGCTTGAGGAGCGCGGGCGTGGCGACCGTGTTGTCGACGATGGTGGCGACGCCGTGGGCGTGCGCCACGTCGGCGACGGCCGCGAGGTCCACGATGTTGCCCGCCGGGTTTCCGATGCTCTCGACGAACACCGCCTTCGTACGGTCATCGATCAGCTTGGCCAGGTCGTCCGGGCCGTCGCCCTCGGCGAAGCGCACTTCGATCCCCAGCTGCGGGAGCATGTGGGCGAAGAGCGTGTAGGTGCCGCCGTACAACTGGGGCACCGAGACGATGTTGTCGCCCGAGGCGGCGAGATTGAGGATCGAGTAGTTGACGGCCGCGCTGCCGGAGGAGAGCGCAAGCGTCGCCAGGCCGCGTTCGAGCTGGGCGAGTCGCTCCTCAAGGACGGCCTGCGTGGGGTTCATGATGCGGGAATAGATGTTGCCTTCGACCTCGAGGTTGAAGAGGTCCGCGCCGTGCTGCGCGTCGTCGAACTCGTACGCCACGGTCTGGTACAGCGGCACCGCGACCGCGTGCGTCGTGGGCTCGGATTCGTATCCGAGGTGGATTGCTACGGTCTCGTCTCTCATGATCTCCGTCTTCTCTCCAATGGGGCCCGATCTCTCGGGCGGTGAATGTCCGCGCCTCCGGCCGATCGTTTCGTCGCTGCGGGACGACCGTCGAACGCGGAGCTGTACTCCGTGTCGATCAGCCGCGCGCGCAGCCCGCGAGACAGAACTCGGCGTTGGCCAGACAGGCGCCGGCCGCGCCCCGGACGCCGTTGTGCGCGACCACGGTCATTGCGAGGTCGTGCGGCGGCGCGGCGCGGATCCTGCCCACGCTCGCCGCCATCCCGCCGGCCGCGCCGATGTCCAGGCGCGGCTGCGGACGGTCCGGCTCCGAGCGCACGATGAGCGGCCGTTCGGGAAGCGAAGGCAGGGCCGGCAGCGAAGGCGGAGCCCGGAACTCCGCCAGCGCCCGGGCCGCGTCTCCCGGACTCGCCGGGGACGCGAACTTCAGGAACACGTTCGCCGTGTGGCCGTCAAGCACCGCGACTCGATTGACGCTCACCGCCACGGCGATCTCCGACCCCAGGATCTTGTTGAGTTCCGGTTCGATCTTCTCTTCCTCGCCGGGGATCCAGGGGATGGCGTTTCCCCCGATCTGGACGGAACCGACTCCGGTCAGGCCGCCGCCGGTCACCGCCTGGAGGGTGACGACCGTGGCGGCCTCGATCCCGAAGGCGTCGTGCAGCGGGGCGAGGGCCAGCGCCAGTCCCGCAACCACGCAGTTCGGGTTGGCGACGAGCCGGCCTCCCCCTTCCGACCAGGGTTGTTCGGCGGTGAGGGCCAGCGCCTGCGGGTTGACCTCCGGCACCAGCAGCGGCACGTCCGCCCTCAGCCGGTGAACCGAGGCGTTCGTGCTCACGATGTGCCCGGCCTCCGCGAGCGCCGGCTCGAGTTCGCGCGCCACCCCCGACGGAAGCGCGGACAGCACGATCCGGCATTCCGGTGGGTCCGTGACGACGCGGAGCGGCAGTCCGGCCGCCTCCGGGGGCGGGTCGCCGCCGAGGCTCCAACGGACGGCGTTGCCGTACCTCTCGCCCGCGCGCCTCTCCGATGCCGCGACGGAGGCGAGCCGGAGGGAGGGGTGCCCGTCCAGCATCCGGATCAGCCGCTGTCCGACGATCCCGGTCGCGCCCAGGACGGCGACCGGCAGGCGTTCGTCCAACCGACGGGTCATGCGCATCGGGCGCTCGCTTTCCGGCCGCTGTTGCGGTCATGTGCCGGGTCGTGCCGACCGACCCACGTGCCGGTGCCGCCGGGGGCCGCGACGCGGAACGGGATTCGGTGGTCTTCGGCGAAACGCAGCGCCCGGTCCTGGACGACGCCACCGGCCGTCCGCCGGGCCTCTCTCCACGTCGCCGTGCGCAGCGGCGCGATGTCGGGGAACCGTTTCGGATCGGCCGGGAAGATCCCGTCCACATCCTTCACGAGGCGAACCTCTGTCGCGCCGAGCGCGTGGCCCAGGAAGAGGGCCGTGAGATCGGATCCTCCCCTCCCCAGCAACGAGGTGACCCCGGTCTCGTCGACGCCCACGAACCCGGGAAGGACGATCGCATCGTGGGCCGCGAAGGCCGTCTCGATCCGGCGGGCATCCACCGCAACCGGATCGGCGGATCCCAGCGGACCCTGCGTGCGGACGGGCAGGTGCCAGAACGACATGCCCACGGCGCGCACGCCGGCCGTCGCCAGCGCGAGGCGGAGCAGGGCGACGGACGCTTCTTCGCCCGTCGCCAGAAGGGACCCCATGAGATCGTCCGGGAGCGACGGAGCGACTTCGCGCGCCGCGGCGAGCAGGTCGTCGGTCGTGTCACCCATGGCCGACACGACCGCGACGACGTTCGCGCCACCGGCGACTTCGGCCCGGATCTCCTCGGCCACCGACCGGTACGCGGCCGGACGCGCCAGCACGGATGAGCCGAATTTGAGTACGTGAACGCGGCGAACTTCGCGCAATGAAACGCCTCCCCGAGTCTCGATTCACACTCAGCGGACTCCGGAGAAGCGACGCCCTGGAAACGACAGCTGCCGTGCTAACGAAGCGCGGCGGGCGACTCATCTACCAACGGATCACATCCGTCGCAGGAGTTGGCACATCAGTGGAAGAGCCACCTTCCACAGGTTGCCCCGGTGTCTTCGGGCCTGTCCCTCGACCGGTCTCGATGAGCGTTGAGGGCGCAGAGGCTACAGGGTCGTGGGCCGCGCGTCAAGTTGACCTCCACTGCCGAAGCCGCCAGGTTCGGCCGCTACTCATCGAGACCGGCTGAGGGACGGGCCCTTTGAAGCCGGGGCAACCGGGGCACGCGCGTTCACGCGCAGCCCAGCGGTGCCAACTCCTGCGGACCCTTGAACGGGGATCCGAGAGATGAGCGTCGCACCCGCACGGGTCGGTCGGCTGCTCCGGAGTTGGCGTCGCACAAAACATGGAGAAGCCGATTGAACGCCGTGCTGCCGGAAGGTCGGAGGGGTGCCGTCGCGATGCCGGCGGAGTGGAGGCCGGAATTCGCGGCCGGGGTCGACGCTCGCTTCCGGGTGCGCTACGAGCTCGCCGGGCCCGAGGGCGCGCCGCTGCTCGTCGCCATGGGGGGGATCTCCGCCGACCGCCACCTCTGCGCGAACGTCCTGGATCCAGCGCCCGGCTGGTGGCGGAAGCTGGTGGGGCCGGATCTGGCCATCGATACCAACCGCTGGCGGCTGCTCGCGATCGACTTCCTCGGGTCTCCCGGGACGTTCGAGTCGACGGCCTCCGCCGACCCTTCGAAAGGTCTCTCGCCGGACCGGATTCACATCACGCCCGGCGATCAGGCGGAGGCCGTGGCGGTTGCGCTGCGCCACCTCGGCGTCGAACGGGCCCACCGCATGCTGGGCGCCTCGTACGGGGGGATGGTCGCGCTGGCGATGGGGGTCCGCCATCCCGCCCGTCTTGGCGGCGTCGTTCTGATCGGCGCGGCGCACCGCGGCCATCCGCAGGCCATCGGAATACACGCGGTGCAACGGTGGATCGTCGAGTTCGCGCTCCGGCACGGCCGCGGGAGCGAAGGCGTGGCTCTCGCCAGGGCGCTGGCGTTCACGACCTACAAGTCGGCGGCCGGGCTCGACGCCCGCTTCCCGCACGACTGGGAGTGGGAGGATGGCGCCCCGGTCTACGCCGTTGGCCGCTACCTAGAGGAACGGGGACGGGAGTTTGCGGATCGGTTCCCGGCGGAGACCTTTCTGACGCTGTCGGCTTCGGTCGATCTGTGCGACCTGCGTCCGGAGGAACTCGGCGTCCCCGCCTGGCTCATCGGGTGGGAGGAGGACACGCTGGTGCCGCCCTGGCTGCTCCGGGAGACCGCAAATCGGATCGGCGCGCCCTCGCACCTGCGGATTCTGAACTCGGACGCCGGGCACGACGCCTTCCTGCTACACGCGCCCGACTACGAGGAAGCCCTTCGAGCCTCGCTCTGACGCCGGGGAGACGGCGATGCCGGCGAGGCGACGCCCAGCCCGGCGGCGACGCTCAGCCGAATGGCGCCGTCGCGACGGGAAGCCGCACGCATGAAGGATATGCGGCGGAGTGCAGGACCGTGTTGCGGGCCGTCCGCATGCGCGTGCCGGTCCCCACGTCCTCCCCCGTGTTAAGGTTGCGGCTGAAGCGGGGGAAGCAGCTGCTCGTGATCTGAAGCCGGATCCGGTGGCCGGCGCGGAACACGTGGCTCATCGGATAGAGCTGGATGCGGAACTCCGTTGCTTCGTTCGGCTCCAGAAGCTCCGTCCGGTCGAGCCCGCCACGATACCGCGCGCGCAGAATCCCCTCCGTGAGGACGAACGATCCTCCCGCCGGATCGACGTCCGTCACCCGCGCCACGAGGTCCGTGTCGCGCGCCGACGACTCGGCGTAGAGCACGACCTCGACCGGCCCCGTGACCTCCAGATCGCTCTCCAGGGACCGCGACGTGTAGACGAGCACGTCGGGCCGCCGCTCGAGCGGCGCCTGCTCGACGGGGCCGCCCCGCATCGGCGTCTCGGCGTGGGTCGTGATCAGCCGGGAAGAGAGGTTGCCCCCGAGCGACGGCGCCGGGTCGCGCGGATCGTACTCGAAGCGATCCGGCGGCTCGTCCCCCGGCGGCTCCGGATCCAGCCAGGCTTCGTCGCTCCGGTTCGCGCGCCCGTGGCTGCGCAGATACCAAGGCACCTCCTCCGTCCCCGGCGGCGGCCACTCCGCGCCCTCGCGCCACCGGTCGGCGCCCGTCGTGAACCAGCGCAACGGCGGGTCGTCGCCGATCCCGTCGTCCACGCCGCGAAGCTGCCAGTCGAACCAGCGCCGCTCCTCCTCCCGCACGTCCACCCAGGCGTCCGGTCCGAAGTCGAGATCCCCGACCGTCCTCGTCTCCGGGACTTCGTGCGACCAGGGGCCGATGAGCGTCCGGTTCTGCGCGCGGGCCCGGGAAGTCGCGGCTCCCGCCGTCATCCCCTCGTGGATGCGGAGCGCCGACCCCGCATACGCGTCGTACCACCCGCCCTGCTGAAACGCCGGTGCCGTGACGCCCCCGTATTGATCAGTGACCCTGAGGCGGCGCCAATACTCGTCCCGCGTCAGGTGCTCCAGCCACTCTCGCCAGTACGGGATCTTCCGCCCGATCGCGCGCTCGTCCATCTCGATGATCGGCAGGTGGGCCCAGAACTTCGGGTTCTGGAACAGGCGGGCGGCCTGTCTGCCGGTCACGATCGCGAGGTTCGTTTCCCAGATCACGGCCGCACCGAGCGAGAGAAGCAACTGAAAGGCGCCACCAAGGTAGTGACAGTCGCCGAAGTGGTCGTCGCAGATCACGTGCGGCGCCATGCAGGCGAGGTGCGGGCTTCCGAGCGGCGCGCTGAGCCACTGCGCGAGGCCGCCATAGCTGCGCCCCCACATCCCGATCTTCCCGTCGCACCACGCCTGCCCCGCCACCCACTCCAGCGTGTCGTACCCATCCTCGATCTCGGGGAGATACGCGTGGAACACGCCCTCGGACCCGAACCGGCCGCGACAGTCCTGGACCACGAACGCGTACCCGCGCTCCGCCCACCAGATGCCGGTCTCGATGAACACGTCCCGGCCGCTCTCGTACGGTGTCCGCGTCAGGATGGTGGGGAAGGGACCTCCGGAAGCGGGCAGATAGACATCCGCCGAAAGCCGCACCCCGTCCCGCATCCGGCCCCGAAGCCCATGCAGAAGCCGCACCTCCTGCAGGGACTCGTGCACGGCGTCCTCAGACGTCAGCCCAGGGATCCAGCACTTCGATCCCGGCGCTCTTGAAATCCCTCACGTTTCGCGTCGCCAGCGCAGCGCCTCGGCAACGAGTGACGGCCGCGATCTGACAGTCGAATTGGCTGATCGGGCGTCCAGCGGCCCGTCGCTCGGCCGTGATCTCCGCGTAGGCCCTCGCTGCGGAACCGTCGAACGGCAGCACGCGGTTCGTGAAGAAGTCCGCAAAGAACCGATCTGCTGCATGCGCCAGATCCCGTCGGCGCCTGCCGGCTGGCAGGATGGCGATGCCGGTTCGGATCTCCGCCTCTGTGATCGCAGTGACGAAGAGATCCCGCCTCGCGCGGGCGTCGACCCATGCGAGCACTTCAGGCTGCGGGACCCCGCGCATCAACTCTGAGACGACATTCGTGTCGAGGATGAACATCGGTGCGACTCAGTCGAACCGTGGCGGTTCGCGCATCGGCTCGCGCGGGGGAATCTCGAGCTCCACGCCACCCAGGGGCGCGAACAGTTCATGGATCGCAGTCCCCAGGCCCTTCGCGGGCATCTTTTCCTGGCCGACTGTCTCGCGGAGAATCACCCGCGCTTCCTCTTCCATGGAACGATTATGCTCCGCCGCTCTAATCCGAAGCCGGCGTTTCACCCCGTCACCCAGATTCCGAATCGTGATACTCGCCACGTCTCTACCACCGTCAGTCTGGAGTTTGTGCAAAACGTAACTTGCGGGTTGATCTCATTGCAGTCAATGATGTCATCAGGCGGAGTCGCTGATCGAGACGGGGGGGGCGGCTCCGCAGGCACCTATGAGTTGGAGGGCGGGATGGCGGCGGCGACGTCGGCCGGCTCGCCTCGCACGGTGTAGTCGGGGTCGGCGGAGGCGTACACGATAGTCCCCGAGCGGTCGATGACGAAGGTTGACGTGAGCGGGAGTTCCCAGGACTCGTCGCCGTTGAAGCGGGCGAGATCGATGCCGAGGCCGTCGCGGTAGAGCGCGCGCAGTTCGCCCTCGACCCGGAACGTCAGGCCGTAGTCACGAGCGACCCCCAGCCCGAGGTCCAGCAGGACGTCGAACTCGATGCCGTCCTCCTCGACCCAGCCGCGGGCAAACTCGGCGAGCTGCGGAGAGAGCGTGACGAGTCGCGCGCCCTTCGCTTCGATCTCCGGAAGAACCGACTGAAGAGCGACCTGCTCTTCGCGGCAGTACGGTCACCAGCGGCCGCGGAAGAAGCTGAGCACCACGGGGCCGCGCTTGAGGAGCGACTTCAGCCGGACCGTGGGGCCGGCCACGCTCGGGCGGGCAAACAGCGGCGCCCGGTCGCCCACGCCGGGGATTCGGTCGAGGATGCCGGAAGCCCGCAGCGCCTCCGTTCCCGCGGCCATCACCGCCGTCGCGGCGGCGGGGCGCGCGGCCTCCTTCTCCGCGCGGATCTCGGCGAGTCGCCGGCAGAGCGGTCCGGTCGACATCACGGCGTGCCGGCGCGGAGGCGCCGTTCCCAGAAGTCCAGTTGGGTCGTGCGGAGTGCGCTTCCCGCCTCGACCTTCGGCCCGAGCACGAGATGGGCCTCGGAGTCGCGCGTGTAGGCTGGCCACGAGGGCAGCCCGGGGCCGTTCGGGTCGCCGTTCGCGGCGAAGTTGACCCAGTAGGAGGACATCGTCTGCGCCAGCTGGCGGTCCAACGCTTCCCGTTCGCCGGGACCGACGTTGCCGAAGGCGTACACGATCTCGGCCGCGTGGTACGACTTGAGATAGTCCTTCGCGGGTCCGGGTGGCTCGTGCGTAAAGTAGTAGAGCCAGGCAGCCCCGCCGGCGGCTTCCGACGCCCGCGCCCACGTCCGCATCTGGATGCCGAACAGGGCATCGCCGCGGCTTCGCATGAAGGCGTCGAAGATCTCGCCTTCCTCCTCTACCGGGTAGGCGGCGTCGAAGCTCTCCGCATCGTCGCCGACGCGGCCCGCCACCCACTCGCGCCACGCCTCGAGCGTCTCGGGCACGGATCTCGGGGACGAGAGAGAGGTCATCTCATCCGCGTTGAACCCGACGAGCACCGGGACGTTGTTGTGCGTGCCCCCGGCGAAGGCCGTCGTCACGTCCGTCGGCAGCACCCAGCCGTCCACGTTCTCCGCCGTCCTGAAGCCGCGTCCGGCCGGCGTGTCGAGCCCCGCCATCACGCTGGCGGCCGAGAGCCTCCGCATCTCCTCCAGCGTCTCCGCCCCGAGCGCCCCGAGGAACGCCGCTCCGATCTCCTCGGCGGAACGTCCGCCCTCCGGCGCTTCCGAAAGGCGCACCATGGGTCCGAACCGCCCCCCGCTCTGACCGATCGCGCGGTGAAAGAGTCCCGCCGCCAGCGGCGTCGCCATCAGCGTGTTCACGCTCCACGAGCCGGCCGACTCGCCGAAGATCGTCACGCGCTCCGGATCCCCGCCGAAGCCCGCGATGTTGTCGCGCACCCACTCGAGCGCCGCGACCTGGTCGAGGACGCCGTAGTTGCCGGACGAGCCGTGTTCCGATTCGGCCGAGAGAAGCGGATGCGCGAGGTAGCCGAACGGTCCGAGCCGGTAGTTGATCGTGACGACGACGGCGCCCTTCGCCGCCAGCGCCGTCCCGTCGTAGATGCCGGTGGAGCCGGACCCCCGCGTGAGCGCGCCTCCGTGGATCCAGACCATGACCGGCCGCCGCTCCGAGGCGTCGGCGGCCCCGGTCCAGACGTTCAGGTACAGGCAGTCCTCCGCCGTCGGGGCGGGGGGACCTCCGAAGAACGAACCCGCGCCGTACGGGGCCTGCATGCACTCCGGGCCGAAACTGTGCGCGCGCAGCGTCCGCCGCCCCCACGCTTCGACCGGCTGGGGCGGCTTCCAGCGCCGGTCCCCGACGGGCGGCGCCGCGAACGGAATCCCCCTGTAGGAGCGGATACCGTTTTCCAGCATGCCCTCGACGTTCCCCGAGGCGATCTCGACGCGGGTGTCCTGCGCGTGCAGCTGGGCCTCGATGCCGTCGGCGGCCAGCGTGGCGAGCAGGACGCCGAGCAGGACGCAGGCCAATGTGCGGGCCGGATGAGTGCGGGAGTCACGGCGCATGCGATGCTCCGGAATCAGGAGGGAGGCGAGGAGCCGGCGGGGGGCGGCATCTCCCCGTTCCAGCGAAAGCGCTTGAGCGAGATTCGTCCCCACTTGTCGAACTCCACCCCTTCGTTCGCGAGCAACTGGTACTGGATCATCTCGGAGTACGAGTCGCCGCGGGGACTGATCTCGCCGCGCGCGTTGATCACGCGGTGCCAGGGGAGCGGCCGGTCGGAGGCATAGAGCGCGTAGCCCACGAGACGGGCCTGTCCGCCGAGTCCGGCGAGTTGGGCGACCTGCCCGTAGGTGGCGACGCGACCGGCGGGAATCCGGGCAACGACGTCGCAGATGCGCTCGTGGAGATCCGAAGCCATGGTTACCGATCGTCCGTCAGGCGGGCGCGCCGGGGCGCTCGTTGGCGTGGACGCGGCCCTTCCAGTTCCACCACTTGAGCAGTTCGCGCTCGGCGCTCGGCAGTTCGCGGTCGGGCCTTCCGGCCTCCCCGGCGTGGGTCTCCGCGAAGTAGACGGCGCAGCGGAAGACGTACAGCACGCATGGATCCATGCTCACGCCGCGCTGCTCGGAGAGGCGGTCATAGAGTTCGTTGGGGTCGCGTCCTTCGAGATCCCGCACCCGGCCGATGCCCAGTTCCGTCAGGTCGCGCGCGATGCTCGGCCCCACGCCCGGGATGGTCTGCAGGTCCAGCGTGTCGGTTGCGGCGGGATTCATCGTCACTCGCTCGGTGGCCGGGAGTCGTATCATCTTCGAGAACCATAAAGACGCGCGTGAATCTTGGGGAGTGGGAACCGATGGACAAATGGAAGGCATCGCATATCGCCCTGCCCGTCATGGAGAGAGACGGATGACGCAGTCCGAGTCGCCGCCTCCGGGCTACCGCCCCGACCTCGACGAGGCGGTCGAGACATGGTCGCGCATGAACGACGCCTCGATTTTACGCAGCGTCGCGGCCGTCATCCTGGGGTTCGTCGCGCTGACGCTGGGGTCGGTCCTTAGCGGGCGGCTGATGCTGTCGCTCTTCGGCGTGGAACCGGAGATGGCTCCGGGCGCCGCGTTCATCTTCACGAGTCTGGGCGTGCGACTCGCCGTTACCATCCTGGCGGGCTTCCTCGCGGCGCTGGCGGCTCCGCGCGCGCCACGGCTCCACGCCGGCGTCCTGGCGGCGATTCTCGTCTTCTTCAGCCTCGCCTCGCTCGCCGGCCTCTCCGCCTCCGGCGACCCGTACGGACCCGCATGGTATCCCATCGCGATGCTCGTCATCGGTCCCGTCGGCGTCCTCATCGGCGGGTCCCTCCGAGCCCGACGACGCTGATCCAGAGCCCCGGAAAGGTCGAAATGCGAATCGAAACGCTGGCGGTGAAGACGGGCATGGACCCGGACGGGACGAGCCGGGCGATCGCGCCCCCGATCACGCTCTCGACCACCTTCGAGCGCGGGGAGGACGGGTCGTACCCCGGGGGGTTCGACTACTCCCGCAGCGGGAATCCGAACCGGGCCCTGCTGGAGGCGGCGTTGGCCGCGCTGGAAGGCGGGCCGGAAGCCGTCGCGTTCCCCTCGGGGATGGCGGCGACGTTCGCCGTCATCTTCTCGCTCTCGCCTGGGGAACACGTCGTCGCGGCGGACGATGCGTACTACGGGACCGGCGTTCTCCTCCGGGATTCGTTCGCGGAGCGCGGAATCGAGGCGAGCTTCGTCGACATGACCGACCTCGATGCCGTCCGCTCGGCCATGCGGCCGCACACCCGTCTCGTGTGGATGGAGACGCCGTCGAACCCGCTCATCCGCATCTCCGACATCGAGGCGATCGCCGGAATCGCGCGGGAGGGCGGGGCGATCTCGTGCTGCGACAACACGTGGGCGACGCCGCTCCTGCAGCGGCCGCTCGATCTCGGCATGGATCTCGTAATGCACTCCACGACCAAGTACTTCGGCGGCCACAGCGACGTGACCGGGGGCGCGGTGATCGTGCGCGAGTCGGGCGGGACGCTTGAAGCGCTGCGGAAGATCCAGAAGGACGGTGGCCTCGTGCCCTCGCCCTTCGACGCCTGGCTCACGCGACGCGGACTCGAATCCCTCGCCGCGCGCATGGCCATGCACTGCTCCAACGCCATGGAGCTTGCCCGCTTCCTCGACGCTCATCCGCGCGTCGCGCGCGTCTACTATCCGGGTCTTCGGGACAACCCCGGGCATGCGCTCGCCGCGCGTCAGATGTCGGACTTCGGGGGGATGTTATCGTTCGATGTTGCGGGCGGGCGGGAGGAAGCCTTCGCGGTCGCGGCCAACGTGAAGGTGATTGCCCGGGCCACGAGCCTCGGGGGGACCCACTCCCTCATCGAGCACCGGGCGTCCGTCGAAGGGGCGGCGACCCGTGCGCCGGAGAACCTGCTCCGGATGTCCGTCGGCCTCGAGCACGTCGAGGACCTCAAAGAGGACCTGGACCGGGCCCTCGCCGCCACCTCCTGAGCTCCCGGATCGCACCGGAGGCGTTCCCGCGGGAACGCCTCAGTTCCCCAGCGCGTGCACCCAGTCGGTAAAGAGCCGCTCACCGGCCGGGTGCAGACCCGCGTGGCGGCCTGATTCGAGGAGTGCTTCGACGAAAGTCTGCGCGTAACCCCGGCTGCAGATGAGGAGGACGGCGTCGTCCCGCCAGGTGACGATCTGACAAGGTACATGCAGGACGGGCCCCTGCGTCAGGAGCGGCCGCGCGCGCGCAGGGTCGAAGAGGTCGAGGTTGGTGACGCACTCCAGCACCTCCGGAACGGAGTCTCCGAGGAGGGCGAGCCAGCAGTGGGAGTCGGTCGTGTCCGTATAGTGCGGACCGTCCGGCGTGGCGGGCGCCGCCCCGGGTCCGACGTGCCAGACGGAGGCCTGGGTTCCGTTCATCCGGTTGATCAACAGCCCGTCGCGGACCGCGACTTCCCCGGGAGTGCCGGGCACGTCGAGGCCGAACGGCCGCACGGTCCGGATGTCCCGGTTCTGGACATCCCAGCGGGCGCGGTGGCTGAGGTCGATGAGGCCGGCCTGGCGCATGACGTCGGCGGGGGCGGGGTCCGATTCGTAGTCGAGCACGACGTTCCAGCCGGCGCGGCGCTCGGTGCGGGCGGGCGCGGCGTCGAAGCGGACCGGAGACCGGCGATGGGCCGCGGGCGCCGGCTGCGATGGCGCCTCGCCGGGCCGGCGTGGGCGCCCCTCGGCGGCGATCCGCAGGCGCTGCCCTCTCGGATCATGGAAGTGGGGAGGCACCACGGTTGCGGTCGAGCGCACGGTCCGCCGGCCCAGCGACTCGTACAGGTCGAGCGATCGGCCCCGCTCCGCCAGCCGGTCCTCGACGAGGGCCAGTCCGTACTGCCAGCCCAGCGTCTCGCTGTGCCGCGTGGTGCAGACGAAGCCGGCGATCCGGTCACCGTCCACGACGAGCGCTCCGTCCTCGGGCCGGTGAGCGGGGTCGCGAGCGGCCCCGGCACCCGCGTCGCCCGCGGGGTCGTCGACCCGGAGTCCCACGAGCTTCAGCCGCCCGGACTGCCCCTCGCAGTAGCGGAGCGCCGCGGCGCCCACCTTGCCGGAGGCCGTGTCCCCGCGGTCCCAGAGCCAGCCCATGCCGATGTCGAGGAGGGTGACGCGCTGCTCGGACTCCGTCCCGATGATCACGTGTCCCTTCTCGGCCCGCAGGCAGTTCTGCGCTTCGAGCCCGAACGGACGGATGCCGTACTCCGCCCCGGCCTCCCACAGCAGATCCCACACGTACCGGGCATGGCTCGCCCGCACGTGGAGTTCATAGGACAACTCGCCCACGAACCCGAGGCGCAGACACCGCGCAGCGACGCCGTCTCCCACCTCGATCTCGCGGCAGCCGAGATACGGGAACGCGTCGTCCGACAGCTCCGCACGCGTGATCTTCTCCAGCACGCGCCGGGCGTTCGGCCCCGCCACGTTGATGGAGGCGAGCGCGTCTGTGAGGTTCACGAGGTTGTAGTCCCACCCGTCGTATCGCGTGTGGAAGCGAAGCCACTCGACGGTGGTCCCCGCCCGGTTCGAACTCGTCGTGAAGTAGAACTCGTCGTCGCCCGTCCGCACGACGACGCCGTCGTCGATGACGTTGCCGGTGTCGTTGCACATCGCCGAGTACGTGCAGCGGCCGGGCCGCGCCCGCGTCATGTCGGAGACGTAGACGCGCTGGAGGGCGCGCAGGGCGTCGGGTCCCCAGATCCGGAACTTCCCCAGCGGCGAACTGTCGAGGAGGCCGACGTTCTCGCGCACGTTGCGGATCTCCTCGAGACACTCCCGGTCCTCGCTGAAGTAGCGCGCCCGCAGCCACGGCCCCGCCCGGCGGAACACGGCGCCCCGCGCGGCCTGGTCGTCGTGGAGCGGGGTCCGTTTGTGGACGTCGTGGTTCGGGCCCGCGAGCGTCGCGAGGGAAGGGGGGATGACCGGCGGGCGCACCGTCGTGGCGGCGAAGCTGCCGACCGGCCGCCCCGCGATCTCGGCCATCGCCATGGCGAGGTTCTGGCCCGGCACGCGGTACTGGCCGGGGCCGAGCCCGAAGTTCCCGAAGCGCTTCGCGAGTTCGGGCACGTCGAAGGCGTAGGCGGCGCTCTGGGCCGCGTTCTTCCAGGTACCGTCCTCGTCGAAGTCGAGGAACGCCTTGCGGCCGGGGGCGAGGCGGCGTTCGGTGATGGGTCCCCGGACGATCGAGGAGCCCCGGGCGGGCCCCGGCCGGTCTGCCAGCCGGGCGCGCTCCCGAGCCAGCGGACTCGCCACGTTCGCGCCGCACGCTGTGGCGGCCTCGAGCCCCGCGATCCGCCCGGAAGATGTGAGCGCCTCGAGATCGGTGAGCCGAAGGACGCCGCCCGCGGCGAACACGTCGGGCGGCAGGCGCTCGAGCTCGAAGGTCCGGGTGCGCTCGCCGCGGCGGAACCGCGCGCCGGCACACGAGAGGACGCCGATGTCCGGCTGGCGTCCCGCGCTCGCCACCAGCAGATCGCACGCCACGCGCAGCGAGTCGCCCGTCCCGCCACCCCTGGATCCGACCGACGCGCCGCTCCCCGCGCCGGTCGTCGTCCGGGCCGCCAGTTCGACACGACGGACGCGGCTCCGCCCGCGCACGCGACTCGCGGCCCACCCCGGCCGGAAGTCGATCCCCGCCTCGACCAGCGCATCCACCAGAGCCTCGTCGTGACCCTCGTGCCGCGCATCCGCGACCAGGCGCACATCCACTCCGAGCGACGCCAGATCCACCGCTGCCTCCAGCCCGAGGTCGTCGCCCACGCTGAAGACGGCGGCTGCGCCCGGCCGGACCCCGTACGTCCGCGCGAGCCGGATCGCCGTGTCGACCTGCGTCACGCCCGGCCGGTCGTTGTGCTCGAACACCAGCGGCCGTTCGATCGAACCCGTCGCGACCACCACGGCTCGGGCACGGCACTCCCAGTGCGTCTCGTCGAAGGCGGCCGCCGTCGCGCTGTCCGTCCGGCTGCCGGCCCGGCGGCCGGTACTCCGACACTGGAAGCCCGTGAGGAGGTTCTCCCCCCAGATCCCCGTGACCGGTGCATGCCGGAACACGCGCACAAATTCCATGCGCTCGAGTTCGTCGGCGAGGGCGGACACCTCCCCGGCGAGCGAACGACCGTCCCGCACGCGCCAGTCGAGATGTCCCCCCAGCCACGGTCGGCGTTCGAACAGGCACACGCGAAGGCCGAGCCGGCCCGCCTCCAGCGCGGCCGACAACCCCGCCGGACCGCCGCCGACCACCGCCACGTCGGCCTTGAGGTAGCGTTCGGCGTGCTCCCCCCGGTCCGGGACGTCGAGCCGCAGCACGCCCAGGCCGGCCAGCCCCCGCATTCGTTCCTGGAAGAACCGGGCGGCCCACGCGGGCCGGTGGAAGAGCCGGTAGTAGAAGCCCGCCGGCATGAACCGGTCGAGCCGGTCGAGAAGGCCGTACACGTCGAAACGCGGATCTCCCCGCACGTTCTGCGCGCCGACCTCCATCCCCTCGCGCAGCGGCGTCGTCCCCGCCGACTGGTTCGGGATGCCGTCGATCGAGACGAGCTGGCTCGACCCTTCCCCCTCCAGGTCGTACAGCCCCCGGGGCCGGTGATATTCGAAGCTGCGGCCGAGGGTGCGGACCCCCGCCCCCCAGAGCGCCGAGGCGACCGTATCTCCCTCGAAACCCTCCAGCGTGCGCCCGCACCAGCGAAAACCGAGCGGCCTGGAGCGGTCGATCCGCTCGGTCGGGGAAGGAGGCAGCCGGCTCACCGAGAGTCGCCCCCGCTTGCCTCGTCCCCGCTCGTCTCCCCGCCGCCGGGCCGCGCCTCCCGGTTCGTGGCCGGGTCGCGCCAGATCGAGAACCAAATGCCGCAGCCGGCCGCGTGGTGCCACCACTCCTCCTGCGGCTCCGGGCGGTTCATGCGGAACTGCGCCCAGCGAAAGTGCGCCTCGGCCCCCGCCGCGAGGCCCGCTCCGGCCTCGGGATTCGCTCCGGCCTCGGGATCCGCTCCGGACCCCGGATACGCTTCCTGCGGCCTCGGGCCCCGCTCCGGCCCCCCGTACGTGAACTCGTAGACGTCGCGCTTCCCGCACACCGGGCACGTCAACCGGAAGGTCACGAGCGGCGCTCCCGGGTCGGGTCCACAGGTGCGTCCACGGTCGGGTCCACGGTCAGTCCCACTGGCCGTACTTCATCGTCGTCGCCGTCTCCCCCATGTACCGGTTCTCGAGGAAGCGGCGGAGCGCGAACGGCTTCAGGATCTCCGGCGCCTCCTCCCGCGCCATGAACTCGGCCATGTACTTCCCCGCCACGGGCCCGGACTTGAAGCCGAAGTACCCCCAGCCCACGTCCAGATAGAGCCCCTCGTGCGCGAAGTTGCCGTCGAGGATCGGCGCCATGTCCGGCGTCATGTCGGCCAGCCCCGCCCAGACCCTCAGAAACCGCACGCCCTTCAGGCACGGCATGAAGTCCGTCAGCGCTTCGGCCTGGTGCTTGAAGTAGCCCGCGGTGACGTCCGTCGTGTAGTTCACCTGCGGGTCCATGTGCGCGCCCGTCGCGATCTCCCCCTTAAGCGTCTGGTTCGCGTAGACGTGGTAGGCGCCCGAACTCACGACGTGGTGGAGGAACGGCTTGAGCGGCTGCGTCACCATCGCCTGGATCGTGAGCGGGTTCACCGGCAGCTCGATGTCGAGCATCGCCGCGATCGCCGGCCCGTATCCCCCCGCCATGATCCCCAGCTTCCGGCACCCGATCGGCCCTGCGCTCGTCCGCACGCCCGTTACCCGCCCGCTCTCCGTGTCGATCCCCTGAACCTCGACGCCCTGGTGGATCGAGGCCCCGTGCAGGCTGGCGCCCCGGGCGAGTCCCCACACCACCGCGTCGTGGCGCACCACGCCGCCCGGCGGGTGGTACATGCCCGCCTGGATCGGGTGCGCGGGCCGGTCCGACACGTCCAGCGCCGGGACCAGTTCCTTGCACTGTTGCGCATCGACCAACTCCGACCGCACGCCATGGAAGTTCGCCGTGTTGATGGAGAGCCGGAACGCGGCCACCGCCGCCTCGCTGTGCGCGAGGTTGAGGTTGCCGCAATTGTGGAACATGAGGTTGAAGTCGAGTTCGTCCGTGAGGATGGGCCACAGCTTCAGGCCCTCGTCGTAGAGCGGGACGTTCTCCTGCGTGCGCTGGTTCGCCCGGACGATCGCGGTGTTCCGCCCCGACCCCCCGAACCCGACGTACTCGCTCTCGAGCACCGCGATGTCCCGGACCCCGTGGTCCTTCGCGAGATACCAGGCCGTGGCGAGCCCGTGGATGCCGCCGCCGATGATCACGACATCGTAGTGGCGGCGGAGTGGCCTCTCCTCCCACAATCGGCCCGGGCGAACGACCCCCGCTCCCAGCGCGGACTTCAGCCTCCAAAGCGATCCGAAGCGCGGTCCGAAGCTCACGGAATGCGAGTCGACGGGCGAGGGGTCAGCCGATGACCGAATAGGACGAATCGGGATTCATCGTCCGGAGCCGACTGAAGAACCCGATATCGCAGTCCCGTCTCGTATATTTCATATGGAACCGGACCGGATCCGCGTCATGGTCGCGCCCGCCCTCGACCTGCTCGATGAGTTCGGCCATGAGTTGGCCCGCGACGGGCGCGTTCTTGAACTGGTTCCCGGACGTCCCCACCGCCATGTAGAAGCCGGGGAGGTCCGATTTGTCATAGATGGGGATCCAGTCGTCCGACACATCATAGAGGTCGACGAGTCCCTGCCGCGCCTGGGGCACGGGAAGTCCCTGCACCCGCTGCGCTTCGCGCAGGACCTGCGTTTTCCACTGATAACTGAAGGTATTGTCATAGTCGTCCGGGTCCTCCACCCACTCCAGATCGTCGCAGGGCGGATCCTCGGAACCGATCAGAATATGGTTGCCGACCTCGGGCCTCGAATAGCACCCGATATCGCTGTCCGAGATCAGCATCCCGACGACGTTATAGTCGACACCCTCCGGCGCGGGGACGTGACAGACCTCCTGCTTCAGCGCGCGCGTCTTGATGTTCATCTCTTCCTCGACCCCCGCCATCCGGTTGATGACGAAGGAATGGGGACCGCCCACGTTCACCACGACGGGCGCCCGCACCTCGGACCCGTCCTTCAGGCGGGCGCCCCCGGCCCCCCCCCCCCCCCCCCGGGGGCGGGGGCCCCGCCGGGGGGGGGCGCGCGACGCCGCCACGG
>VXMR01000106.1 GCA_009841005.1 Gemmatimonadales bacterium | reverse complement strand
GCGGGCGGGGGGCGGGCCCCCCCCCCGCGGCCCCGCCCGCCCCCCCCCCCCTGGCGGGGGGGGGGGGCGGGCCGCGCCGGCCGCCCGGCGGGGGCGCCCTGGGGGGGGGGGGGGGGCGGGGGCGCGAACCGTGTCCATCTCACCGACTACATCCAGCGATTCCCCAACCCCGACGACCCCTCCGGCCGCCTCCGTCGGGGACCCGCCGGCGAGGTGCCCCAAACGTCCCTTCCCGCGAACACGGGCTACGGTTTCACGTGGATGCTCGCCGCCGGCCTGACCGTCCCCCTGCGCACCGACCTGCTGCTGGATTTCGGATACCGCTACACGGACGCCGGACGCATCGGCACGGCGACCGGCGACATCGAGGTGGTCCGCTACGATGAGGACGGAAGCCGTCAGCTCCGGCGGATCCCGATCAACCCGACCGTCGCCGATCTCCGTCTCCACTCCCTCACCGCGACGCTCCGCTGGCTCCCCTGGTGTCGCTAGCGTTGCACATCGAGACCGGACGCGACCGATGAACGAGACGCTCCGGGACGAACTCCTGGAGATGGCACGGCGGGACCGGCAGGTGCGCGCCGAACTCGTGGCCTCGGGCGAACTCTTCGACGTCGGTTACGAGCCGAGGATGGCCCGCGTCCACGAACGGAACGCGCGGCGTCTTCGCCGGATCATCGAGTCGGTCGGATGGCCTGGAACGGACCTCGTCGGCCTCGACGGGGCGGAAGCCGCCTGGTTGATCCTGCAGCACGCGATCGCGGAGCCCGACCTGCAGCGGCATGCGCTGCCCCTCCTCCAGGCCGCCGCGCGCGAAGGGACGGCGTCTCCCGGGCAGGCCGCGATGCTCGAGGATCGGATCCGATTCTTCGAGGGCCGGCCGCAGCGCTACGGGACACAGTTCGATTGGGACGCCGAGGGAAATCTCTCCCCGGGCGACGTGGAAGAGCCGCAGCGGCTCGACGAGCGGCGACGCGCCATCGAACTCCCGCCGCTGGCCGAGCAGATGGAGGAGGCGCGCACCCGGGCGACCTCCGAAGGCGACCAGCCGCCCGCCGACTACGAGGCGTATGCAAAGGCCCGCGATGAATGGGCCGCAAGCGTCGGCTGGCGCTGTTAGCTCTTCGCCGACGCTCGCTGCGTTTCACCCAGGTCGCGGCCGAGCGGTGTGAGCCTGTAGATCCGGTCGTTACCGGCCGAGCGGCGCACCATGCCGGTCGTGATCAGAGAACGGAGTGCGCGCTCCGCACGTGCCTGACGGCACTTGAGTAGTCGGCAGACGGTCGTGATACCGAACGGCTCGCCGTCGGAGAACTCGAGCAGGATCCGTTTCGCGTCCTCGGTCATGTGTCGGCGGCCTGGGGAGAGATTCGGCGTTTCGAGCTTGCTTTCACGCCGATGCCGTGTCGGGCGGGTCGCGGATCGCCTGATTTAGCGATGAATCTGCGATTTATCAGCTCAGTCGCATGAGATTATCGTGGCTCTCCGGCGCCTGCAAGGACGAACGGAACGCCGTGCTTCCGGCGCCACCGGCGCGGCGCGCAACGACCGAACGGAGGACAGCTTGCGCCCGGCCGCCTATTGTGCGACAAATCCGGTATACTGTCGTGACAAGTACGCGATACGACGGGAGCCGCCGCATCGGGAACGCCGTGCTCCGCGGGGCTCGGACGGGGACGGGAGCGAGAAGAGTGACGGGGGATTCCAGCGAGTTGCAAAGGGAGGTCGAGGCGCTCAGGGAGCGCGTAGCCAGACTGAGCACGGCCGTGCTGCGTGCGAACGCCAGCCTGGACCTCGACACCGTGCTGCAGGAGGTCGTCGACAGCGCGCGCGCGCTGACCGGAGCGCGCTACGGCGTGATCGCCACCCTCGACGGGGCCGGAGAGTTCGAGGAGTTCGTCACCTCCGGGTTCACTCCGGACGAGAAGGACGACATGGTCGCCTGGACGGACGGCCCGCAACTCTTCGAGCACTTCAGGAGTCTCGGCGCGCCAATTCGCGTGGGGAACCTGCCCGACTATGTCCGTGCGCTCGGCTTCTCCCCTGATCTGATGCGGTCCAGGACGATGCAGGGGGCGCCGCTGCGACACCGCGACATCAACGTCGGCAACTTCTTTCTCGCCGAGAAGGAGGGCGGTCGGGAGTTCACGGACGCGGACGAGGAAATCCTGACGCTGTTCGCCGCCCAGGCGGCCACCGCGATCGCCAACGCTCGAGCGCACCGCGAGGCGCGCAGGGCACGGGCGGATCTGGAGACCCTCATCGAGACGTCACCGGTAGGGGTCGTCGTATTCGACGGGCCGACCGGCGAGCTGGCGTCGTTCAACCAGGAGGCGCGCCGGATCGTCGATGCGCTGAACACGCCGGGGTTCGCTACGGCGCAATTGTTGGCTGCGATCACCTGTCACCGCGCGGACGGACGGGAGACCTCTCTGGGGGAGTTTCCGATGGCGCAGCTCCTGGGGGCCGCGGAGATGGTGCGCGCCGAGGAGATCAAGCTCTCGGTCCCCGACGGCCGGAGCGTGACGACCCTGGTCAACTCGACGCCGATCCAGGCGGACGATGGCACGGTCGTGTCGGTCGTCGTCACCATACAGGACCTTGAGCCGCTGGAGGAGCTGGAGCGCATGCGCGCCGAGTTCCTCGGCATCGTGAGTCACGAGTTGCGCACGCCGCTGATCTCGATCAAGGGGTCGACGGCAACCGTGCTGGGCGCCTCGCCGGCGCCGGAGCCGGCGGAGATGCTGCAGTTCTTCCGGGTCATCGACGACCAGGCCGACCGCATGCGCGGCCTGATCGCCGAGCTGCTCGATCACGGGCGCATCGTGACGGGCACGCTGTCGGTGTCGCCCGAGCCGGCGGACGTCGCGGCTCTCGTGGACCAGGCGCGGAGCACGTTCGTGAGCGGCACGGGACGGCACGACGTCGCCATCGACCTGCCGGCGGACCTGCCGCGGGTACTGGCCGACCGGGCGCGCATCGTCCAGGTCCTGACCAACCTCCTGTCCAACGCGTCAAAATACTCTCCCGAATCGTCACCCATCCGGATCGACGCGACGCGGGAAGGTGTGCACGTGGCGATCTCGGTGAGCGACGAGGGCCGTGGAGTGTCGCCGGACCGACTGCCTTACCTCTTCCGCAAGCACGCGGCGCTGGTCGACCGAGACGGGGAGCGAGGCGAAGCGGGGGCCGGACTCGGCCTGACCATCTGCAAGGGCCTGGTGGAGGCGCACGGGGGCCGGATCCGGGCCGAAAGCGAGGGCGAGGGACAGGGCGCGCGGTTCACCTTCACGGTGCCCGTGGCCGAGGAGCC
Source organism: Gemmatimonadales bacterium (assembly GCA_009841005.1). GTDB lineage: Bacteria > Gemmatimonadota > Gemmatimonadetes > Palauibacterales > Palauibacteraceae > Palauibacter > Palauibacter polyketidifaciens. The sequence goes on along the minus strand of VXMR01000106.1, from coordinate 3,495 downwards.
GGAAACCGTCCTCAAGGGTCCCGCGGTGGCCAGCCCGCGCGCGGCCCGTCAAGGGCAGGAGACGACGCGCATCCTGGTGGTGGACGACGACCCCCAGATGCTTCGATACCTCCGTGACGCACTCGCCGGTGCGGGTTACGCTCCGGTCGGGACCGGGGATCCGGAGGAGGTGGCCAGCCTCGTCGCGACGCACCGGCCCGCGCTGGTCCTGCTCGACCTGCTGCTGCCCGGAACCGATGGCATCGCGTTGATGGAGCGGGTTCCGGAGCTGAGCGACGTGCCCGTCATCCTGATCTCCGCCTACGGGCGAGACGAGACGATCGTAAGGGCGCTGGATGCGGGTGCGACCGACTACATCGTCAAGCCGTTCTCTCCGTCGGAGCTGACGGCGAGGGTGCGCGCCGCCCTGCGGCGGGTCTCCGGCCCCCAGCCCTTTGTCCTGGGGGACCTCACCATCCGCTACGACCAACGCCGGGTCGCCGTCGCGGGCGAGGCCGTGCAGCTGACGCCCACCGAGTACGAGCTGCTGCGCGTGCTGTCGGTCAACGCGGGACGGGTGCTGACCCACGAGTCGTTGCTCCGCCAGGCGTGGCGCGGAGGGGATCAACGCTCGCCGGACCCGAAACTCGTGCGGGCCGTCGTGAAGCGGCTGCGTCACAAGCTGGGAGACGACGCGGCGAACCCGGCCTACATCCGCAACGAGCGCGGGGTCGGCTACTTCATGCCCGGGGGTTCTCCCTGAAGGGGGTCTGAGAGGTCGCCCGCAACTCGCCGTTCGCTCAGGAGTTGCGCTCCGGGACGGCGGAAACGCGCAGGGTCAGGATGTCCACGTCGTGGAACTGCTGGTGCCGGACCGAGGAGGCGAGGTGCCTGAGCAGCCGGAGCGAGATTTCCTGCTCCACGTCGGCCTCCCGGGTGTCCGCCTCGAGCCACGCCAGGCGGTCCTGAAGGTTGAGCTGGTCGCTGTCCGCGGCGCCGACCCTGAACTCCAGCACGGCCTCGTCGTCCTCCTCGCTCGCGGTCAGGAGCAGTTCGCGCCTCCCGCCGTCGGGCGTGTCCCCCGCCGCTTCGGCCTCCTCGCGCGACTGCACGAGCGTGAGGAGCGCCTCCTCGCTGGCGCCCTCGAGCCGGTCCAGGACCGCCGCCAGCCCGTGCCGGGCCGAGAATGCCTGGATGAACTCCCGGATCCGGGGCAGTTCGGCCATGTCGAGCGTCCCCCTGAGCCGGCGCTTCCGCCGCGACGTGAGCCCCGTGAGCAGCAGCGCCACGAGGCCTCCCGTCGTCAGCCCGTTGCTCAGCAGCCCGCCCGCGAACTCCGCGAAGTAGGCGGGAAAGACCAGGTCGAACTCGAAGGCGAGACCCGTCCAGAACGAGACGCCCGCGATGAGGCCGTTGCGGGGGTTCGAGCCGATGCTACGCGCGACTTCGCGTATCCCGACGGTGAACAGCGTCGCCATGATGACGGCGATGGAGGCGGCCACGACGGCGTCGGGAATCGCGAGAATGAGGGCGAGCGCCTTGGGGACGAAGGCGAGGACGAAGAAGATGAGCCCGGATGCCACGCCGACCCGGCGCGCCGCGACGCCCGTGACTTCGATGGCGGCCACGGCGTTCCCGTTGGGCGTGCTCGGCATCGTTCCCGCGAGGCCGGCGATCAGGTTGCCGGCCCCCTCCGCGGCCACGGCGCGCTGCACCGCGCGAAAGTCGACCGCCCGGGGCCGGCGCCACGACACGCGCTGGGCGGCGACCGCGACGGCGACCGACTTGGTCGTGCCGACGAGCGCCACGAAAAGGAAGGCGGGCAGCAACGCCCAGAACGCGGGGCCGAAGCCGATGTCCAGGGCGGGTGGGGCGCCGGCCGGGACGCCGATCCACTCGGCCTCGGCGACGCGGCCGGTGTCGTAGATGCCGAACGCGGCCCCGACCAGCGAACCGGCGACGATCCCGATGGCCGGCGCCCAGAGGCACAACGTCCCCTTCGTTCGGAGGGCGACGGCGAGGATGGCGACGATCGTCACCCCGGCGCTCAGCGGTCCGGCCGGCACGGAGGCTCCCGGCGGCAACTCGTTGATCATGCCGAAGAGGATCGGCATCACGGTGACGGGAAGGAGCATGACCACCGTCCCCGTGACGACCGGCGTGAGGACCCGGTGCAGCAGCGAGAGCCGCGCGGAGAACGCCGCCTGTGCGAGCGCGGAGATGACGACCAGGCTCGCGAGCAGCCCCGGTCCTCCCTGGATCAGGGCCTCCGCGCAGACCGCGATGAAGATCGCCGAACTCACGTGCGGCAGCGCGTATCCCGCCCCGATCCGTCCCGCGCGCACGCCCTGGAGCATCGAAGCCACGCCGCACGACAGGACGGTGGCGAACACCGCCCACAGCACGAGGTCCTCGGCGGCGCCCGCCTGAAACACGATCGTCGGGATCAGCACGACCCCGTTGATGCCCATCGCGGCGAGCTGCACGCCGAGACCCAGCGCGACCGGCCCCGGAAGCCGGTCCTCGACCTCGTAGCGCAGGTCCTCCCTGGAGTGCCGCCTCACGGGCGGGCCGTCGTCCCCGCCCGTCTCGTGCGCGTGCCGGATTCCTGTGCGTCCATCTTCCCCCTGGTGGTGAGGCTCCCTTGCCGCCTCGCGCGCCTCACTTGCCGGCTCGCGCGCCGGACCGCATGGTGAGGCGATGCATAAAAAATAGCAAAGTCTGCCTGCAATCCAACGGAGCCCGAGAGTGTCCGCTTACATGGTGATCCGGACGAAAGTGCAGGACCCGTAACAGCCGCAGCCGCCATAGCCTACGTCCTTTGGATGAGGCGGTTACGCTCTCGGCGCTGAGACGTCGGGGCGGTTCCGCCAGCGGGCTTCGTTCGCGCGGATCGCGTCCTGGACGAAGACGGCGAGCCCTTCCCCGCGCTTCTCGAAGTACGCCTCGAAGCGCGGATCGGCCGTGTACATCTCGGCGAGGTTCCGGTGCATGCCGTGGCTGCACGGATAGAACCAGCGGTCGATGTGAAGCCGGTGCTCCTCGGCCAGGTCCATCGCGGCGCGGCCGGCGGCATGGGCGCCCTCGGTCATCAGCGCGGCCAGCCCCGCGACCACCGTCTCCCCCTCTTCGGTGATCCTCGCCCAGTCGCCCTTGCCGTACGCGCGGATACGCCGCATCGAGTCCCGGTAGGCGTCGCTGTGGCCCCATCGCCGCTCGACCTCTTCCTGATACTGCTCGTGGTCGAACTCTTCCAGTCCCTCGAACATCTTTGTCGTGTCCATTTCCGTTGCCTCGTCCATCGCCCTCAGAGCCCGCTCGACCCCTCGGATGATGCTGTCGGTTCTCTTCTGCCTCTCCCTGAGCAACTCCCGCTGCGCTTCGAGCGCGCTCCGCCGGTCGTAGGCCGGGGCGTCGAGCATCCGGCCGATCGCGTCCAGACTGAACCGCAGTTCGCGCAACAGCCGGATCTGGCGCAGCCGCTCGAGGTCGTCGTAGGCGTAGAGCCGGTATCCG
>VXMR01000098.1 GCA_009841005.1 Gemmatimonadales bacterium | reverse complement strand
TCCTTGCGGGGTGGGGGATAGGCGCGCGGGGACGGCCGGAGGCCGGTGGCGGCGAACGACTCCGCCGCCTTTAGCGCCGCGAGGACGGGGTTGATGACGGGCACGCCGAGGCGCTCGGAAAGCTTCCGGGCCACGTCGAGGAATCCCATCGTCATGCAGCCCAGCACGAGCGTGTCCGCGCCGGCGCGCAGCGCCGCGTGGGCCTCCGTCTCGAGCGTCTCGAGCACCTGATCCGCACGCTGCCGAAGTTCGAGCACCGGTACGTCGACCGCCCGGATGTCCGCCACCAGTCCTTCGAGCCCGTACCCCCGCATCTGGCGGCGAATCGCGGGCACGACTTCGTCCACGACCGTGATGATCGCGAAGCGTTGCCCCATCTGCGCCGCGGCGAGCGCTCCAGCCTGGCCCGGGCCGATGACGGGGAAGCCTACGAGTTCACGGGCCGGCGCGAGGCCGGGGTCGCCGAAACACCCGATGATCATGGCGTCGAACCCCTCCGCCTCGAGACGCGGCGCGGCGTGCAGAATGCCGGGGACGGAGAGATATTCTTCTGCGGAAGACTCGACCGATGCAGGGCCGTCGTCCGTCTCCCGAACCTCGACCTCGGTGCCCCCGAAGGCTGCGGCGTTGAGAAAGGCTTCGCGCCGGACGAGTTCCGGCGGCCCGAGGGGACCGCGGGACATGGGACCGGGAAGGAAATAGACTATGCGCATGGTCTCGCCTGCCGTCTGGAGCCGGTTCTCGATCATGATCGTCTCGCTCGCGCCCGGAATATAGCAGCGTGACGAGCGTTCGTCTGGACGAGCGGGATCTTGCGTTCCTGGCGGGAGATGAGGGGGAGGGGGCCCGGCTCGCGATGTCGATCCTCGCGCGCATGGCCGACGTGATCGGGGCGCGGGAACTGCTCGACATCACGGCGGCGCATATCGACTCGTCGCTCTATCAGGGACCCGCGACGCTCGAGTTCGCGGAACGGCTGGCCGATGGCGGTGCGCGGGTGCGGGTGCGGACGACGCTCAACGTGTCGGGCGTGGACGAACACGGCTGGCGCGAGTGGGACGTGGACGAATCATGGGCGGAACCGGCGCGGCGCCAGATGGAGGCGTACGAGGCGATGGGTTGCGAGCCCACCTGGACGTGCGCGCCGTACCAGACGCAGGCGCGTCCGGGGATCGGAGAGCAGGTCGCGTGGGGCGAGTCGAGCGCGATCGTGTTCGCGAACTCGGTGCTGGGCGCGCGCACCGAGCGCTATCCTGACCTGCTGGACATCTGCTGCGCGGTCACGGGACGGGCCCCCGCCGCCGGGCTTCATCTGACCGGGAATCGCGCGGGGCAGGTGCTCGTCGATCTCTCCCGCGTCCCGCGGCGGCTCGCGGATGAACCCTCCCTGTATCCGGTGCTGGGACACTGGGTCGGGCTGCGCGTGGAGGGGCGGATCCCGGTGCTCGACGGGCTCCGGGCACGGCCGGGGGAGGACGACCTCAAGGCGCTCGGGGCCGCCATGGCTTCCTCGGGCGCCGTGGGCCTGTTCCACTGGGTCGGCCTCACGCCCGAGGCGCCCGATCGGGGCGCGGCGTTTCAGGCGAGGGAACCGGCGACTCGGCTGCGTCCGGGCCCGACCGAGTTGCGGGAGGCGCGGGACGAACTCGGCTCGGGGCTGTCCGACGCCGACGGCCTTGACCTCGTCGTGCTGGGGAGCCCGCACTTCTCGCTGTCGGAGTTCGCGGCCCTGGCGCGGCTCGTCGACGACCGGCGGCTCCACCCCGGGGTGCGCCTGCTGATCACCACGGGCCGCGCCGTGCGCGCGCTCGCGCGGGAGGCCGGATACCTCGACGCGATCGAATCGTTTGGAGGGGAGCTGACCGTCGACACCTGCATCCTGACGACGCCCATGCTGCCGGCGAGCATCCGGCGGCTCATGACCAACTCCGCCAAGTACGCCTGGTATACGCCGGGCCTGCTCGAGCGCGCCGTCGCCTTCGGGAGCCTGGCCGACTGCGTGGAGTCGGCCGTCGCCGGCCGCGTCACGCGCGACGACGGCGCGTGGACCGCCGAGCCGTGAGCGATCGACCCGCCGCCCCGTCGGGCTTCGGTCCGCTGACCGGCAGAGCGCTCGTCGCGGGCGCCGCGGAAGGCGCCGTCCTGTACTCCTCCGAACCGCTCAGCTTCTGGGGCGGCTACGACGCGGAGACCGGAGAGATCATCGACCGGCGCCATCCGCTGGCCGGCGAGGTCGGCGCCGGCCGCATCCTCGCCATCCCGGCGACCCGCGGCTCCAGCACGACGACCGCCGTCCTCCTCGAGGCCATCCGGCGCGGCACGGCCCCGTCGGCGCTCCTGACCCGCGGGCCCGACACCTTCCTCGCGCTCGCCGCCATCGTCGCCGCTCAGCTCTACGACCGCGCTCCGCCGGTCATCGCTCTCGCCGCGGAGGACTTCGAGATCCTGCGCCGGATGTCCCGCGCCCGGGTCGAGCCCGCGGGTACGGTGCGGGTCCGCTGACGACCCCCCCGGAACCCGCCCGCCGTCGCTCCGGACCGCGGCCGGATACGGTGTCGGGCTGGTCACCTGCGCTCCTGCTCATCATTCTAAGTCTTCTATCGGCCCGGGCGGAGGCCGCCCCCCGAGTCGTCGTGAATAAATGGAGCCGCGGGTAGCGACGCGGCGCTGACCAGCAACCGTTTTTCGCGATGGAGGGAATCACGATGGACATGGATTGGGACGCGATATTGCTTGAGCCGATCCGCGCCTTCCTCGATCAATTGGTCGGGTTTCTGCCCAACCTCGTGGCTGTGGTGGCGATCCTGGTCGGTGGCTGGATCGTCGCCAGGCTGATCAAGACGGCGCTCATCCGGCTGCTCCGGGCCGTGAAGGCGGACAGCCTGGCCGAGAGGATCCAGTTGGCGGAGATGCTGGCCAAGGGAGGCATCGAACGCACGTTCTCCCAGTTGGTTGCAGCCCTGGCCTACTGGATCGTCATGCTCGTCGTGCTGGTGGCGGCGCTGAACGCCTTACAGCTCACCGCCACGGCCGAGTTGCTCCAGCGGCTCGTCGGATTCCTGCCCACGATCGTGACGGCCATCGTCGTGTTGATCCTGGGGATTCTGGCTGCCGGCTTTCTGGGGGCGACCGTCCGCGCCGTGGCCAGCAACGCGGGTGTCGTGCAAGCGCAGGTGCTGGGGCAGTTCGCACAGGTCGTCGTGGTCATCTTCGCCGTGGTGGTGGCCCTGCAGCAGGTTCAGGTCCAGTTCGTGGGCGATGCCTTCCTGATCATCCTCGCGTCCATCGGCTTCGGCCTGGCCCTCGCCTTCGGGCTCGGATGCAAGGAACTGGCGGGCCGCTGGATGAACGACCTCGTCGACCGCCTCTCGCCGCGAAAGGACTAGGCCGGAAACGCTACCGGCGGTAGTCGAGGGGCGGCGGGCGGTCGCCCAGCAGTGCGGAATACTCGAAGTCCGCGCCGCGGTGCGCCCGGAGTTCCTCCCACGCGGCGGCGATCACGTCGGGTGACTGAAAGAGTTCGATCGTCGTCAGGGCGAGCGTCTTCGCCGCGACGATCATCCCCTTCGTCCCGATATCCGTGCCGCCGGCCGCGACCGCCTGCCAACTGTGGGCCGAGGTCCCCGGCACCCAGGTGGCCGTCGACAGCCCCGTCGTCGGTACGACCCAGCTGACGTCGCCGACATCGGTCGATCCGCCGCCCGCGGGGTCGACCCCGAACTCCTCGATCTCGGCCTCGGAGCCCAGCGGCCAGGCCGAGCCGCCCACGAACGAGTCCTGGATCTTCATGGCGAAGGCCCGCTCGGCCTCCGTGTACTCCACGCCCCCGACCTTGCGCAGGTTGGCGTCCATCACCTTCCCGAGGGCGACGTTGGGCACGAGGTCGTACAGCCCGTGGATGACCTCGTACTCCATCCCGGTCCCGGTACCCATCGCCGCACCCTCGGCCGCGCGCGCCACGCGCTCGAACAGCCTGAGCACGGTGGGGGCGTCCGGGTGCCGCACGTAGTAGTAGACCTCCGCGAAGTCCGGCACGACGTTGGGCGCGAAACCGCCCTGCGTGATCACGTAGTGGATGCGCGTCTCCTGCGGGACGTGCTCGCGCATGAGGTTCACCATGTGATTCATCGCCTCGACCCCGTCGAGCGCGCTCCGTCCCCGCTCCGGCGCGCCCGCCGCGTGCGCGGAATAGCCCCGGAAGCGGAACTTGGCGGACTTGTTGGCCAGCGAACGCCCCACCCTCGCGCTGTTCCGCGCGCCGGGATGCCAGTGCAGCGCCACGTCCACGTCTTCGAACAGGCCCGCGCGCACCATGTACACTTTCCCCGCCCCCCCCTCTTCGGCGGGCGTCCCGTAGAGCCGGATCGTCCCCTCGTGTCCCGTCTCTTCCAGCCATTCCTTCACCGCAATGGCGGCCGCCACGGAGCCCGCGCCGAACAGGTGGTGCCCGCACGCGTGGCCCGCGCCGCCGATGATGATGGGCGAGCGCACGGGGACGGCGTCCTGCGAGATGCCCGGCAGGGCGTCGTATTCGGCCAGGATCCCGATGATCGGGCCGCCGGAGCCGTAGCTCGCCACGAACGCCGTGGGCATGTCGGCGACCCCCGATTCGATCGAGAACCCCGCCGCCTCGAGTTCACCCTTCAGCAGCTCGGAACTCTTCTCCTCCTGATAGCCGACCTCGGCCCACTCCCAGATCTGGCGCGCCACGCTCCCGTAGTGGTCGCTACGCGCGTCGATCGCCGCGACCTGCGCGTCCTGAGCCGCCGTGAGGGGAAGCGGGAACAGGACCCAGAAGGCGCTGGCGAGGAGTCGGCGGCCGGAGAGATGCCCTCTTTCGGTGCGGTACCTGGCTGATATGGACATGCGCTTGGAACTCCTCGAAGGGGGACGGATAGAACGGTCTTTGGAAGCTGGCCCGGCGCAGCGCGTCTGGCTAGCCTTGGTCGCCGTTTTGCGGCGCCACATGGGTATCGATCACGGTGGTTTGGGAGGGCAGCACATGACGTCGTTCGCGAGGATGGAGGTGAGGTGGGGGGCCACCCGCGGGATCATGCTTCTCCTGGTCGCCGCGGCGGCTGCGGCGCCCGTCGCGTCGCTGCAGGAAGAACTCCAGGAAGAGCTGCCGGAAGAGGCGGAGACCGTCTGGTCCTACAACGCTGAACTGAGCCTGCTCTTCACCTCGGGGAACTCCACGGTGCGCACGTTCGGCCTCGGCGGCGGCGCCCGGCGCGAGTGGGGCGGGGGAGAACTGTCGCTGAGCGCGGGAGGTCTCCGAACCGAATCCGGCACGACCCGGCGCATCGCCGTGGGAACTCCGGACCACTTCACCGTCACGAGCGACTCCGATCCGGAGCCGACGGCCGAGAACTACTTCGCGCGGGGCGAATTCGAGCGCTCATTCTCGGATCAGGTCCACCTCACGGCCGGCGCCGGCTGGGAGCGGAACACCTTCGCCGGGTACGAGAGCAAGCTCTCCCTGGTGGGCGGCATCGGTAACACGTGGATCGACAACGAGAGGACACGGCTCAAGAGCGACTACGGGATCACGCTCACCTCCCAGAACGATGTCGTCGTCGACGCGGACAGGAGTTCGACGTTCGGCGGCATCCGGGTCTCCACCAACTTCCGGCGCCAGTTGACGGAGACGGCCAACCTCGAGAGCACGCTGACGCTGGACGAGAACCTCACGGACGCCTCGGACCTCCGCGCCGATCTCGCGAACTCCCTCGCGGTCGACATCAACAGTTCGCTGGCCGTGAAAACGGGCCTGCGGCTCGCGTGGGACAATGTGCCGGCGCTGACGCGCGCACCGCTGGAAGAGCCCGCGGGGACTCCGACCGGGGAGACGGTCCTCGTCCCGCGCCACAAGCTCGACTCCACGCTGACGATCGCGCTCGTCGCCAACTTCTAGGGACAACGCCGCAGGGGCGGAGGCATCGGCGTCAGAAGAAGCCGAGCTGGTCGGGGGGCGCGTCGCCCACCGCGGGACGCTCGCGCCAGCCCGAGGCTTCCCGGATCGGGGCGCTCCGCGGCTCCGCGCAGGCCGCATCATCGTCGGCGACGCGATTGACCCGGCGGCTGACCGCGAACACCTCCAGCGCCTCCGCGTCGAACGGCTGAAGCGGATCCATGGTGCGCTCGGAGATGTCGAGGTCGAGCCACATCTGCGCGCCCACGCCCTCGAGGATGACCGGCATGCGATCGTGCAGCGGTTCGAGCAGCTCGTTCGCGTCCGTCGTGATGATCGTGCAGGAGGGGATCCGGCCGTCCGGTCCCCGCCACACGTCCCACAGGCCCGCGAGCGCCATCGGTCTCCGGTCCCGGCGGCGGATGAGGTACGGCTGCTTCAGGCCGCCCTCCTTCCGCCACTCGTAGAAGCCATCGGCGAGGACGGCACAGCGGCGGTCGATGACGAGGTCTCGAAACGCACGCCGGGTTTCGAGCGACTCGGAGCGGGCGTTGATCATCGGCGGGAGCGAAGTGCGATCCTCGGCCCAGTTCGGGATCAGCCCCCAGCGAAGGGGAACGAGTTCCCGTCCGCCGGCGCTCCGCCGCAGCGTGACCACCTCATCGGTGGGCGCCACGTTGTAGCGGGCGGACCATTCCTCGAGCCGCGAAGGGTCGGCCTCGAAGAGTTCGGCCAGCTCCGGAACCGGGGTCTGAAGGCTGAATCGTCCACACATGCCGCCAAGGTAACGCGCTCCGCGAGCGATGGCCCCGTTGCGGGTCCCGGCGCGGGCCCCGAGAATCCCCCGACCCCCCCTCCGGCGGCAGGCCCCCCGAACACGGCAGACACGAGATGGAGATAGCGCGTGTGCAACAGGACGCGGGGCCCGCCC
>VXMR01000149.1 GCA_009841005.1 Gemmatimonadales bacterium | reverse complement strand
TGCCCGATGCCCAGCGGTAGGCGTCCCGGTACGTGAGGAGCGACATCGGGGCGATGGAGCCCTCCTGGTGACACTCCTGGCAGTTCGCCTGGAGGATCGGCACCACGTCCCGGTTGAAGGTCACGTCCCCGGACCCGTTCTCCTGCGCCCCCGCCGGCCCCGCGACGCCCAGGGCGCCGAGTGCCGCGCCGAACGCGACGGCGGCTCGCTTCAGGGAAGTCGGATCGAACTGTCTCATCATCGTTCTCCTCACACCTCGTCGAATCCGCCCGGTTACGGGTTGACCACGACCCGGAGGAATCCGTTCGTCCAGCAGCATTGCGCGTGGCCGGCGGCGGATACACCGGAACCGTCGTTGGCGCGCACGCGCAGGATGTAGTCGCCCGGCTCACTGAAAGTGACCGGGGTTGCGGCTTCGGCTCCGCTGGCCGGGACACGGGCGGTGGGCTCGCCGAACGTCACATCGTCCGGACCCTGGTGCTTGAACCACGTGAGGTTGACGGGCGAGCCGTCGCGGCTCCCCGCCACAAAGTGACTGCGTCCCACGCCGTCGTCCCGAACGTGGACGCTCACCTCGAGCGGTTCTCCGACCCGGGCCGTGAGGGGGCTTCCCCAGGCGCCGGCCGGTCCCGCGCCTTCATCTCCCGCTCCAAAGCGGAGGACGGGGGGCGTGTTCCCGTCTCCGGCTTCGCCCTTGAGCGCGTCGATCTGCCAGTCCCGGTGCACATGGCCCGGGACGCGGAGCGTCTGGCCGCGCATCTTCAGCGTCCAGTAGATCTTCCCCTCGCCGAGATCCGCCGGGACCCGGACGACGAACACGCCATAGTGGCGCCGCGGGGCGAACGAGGTGGGCTGCGCCCCCTGGAACTCCGCCGGCTCGATCGCGTTGTCCGGCCCCAGGGGCACCTCGATCGTCTCATCGAAGTTGCGGTTGAAGTAGCCGAACGAGAGCGACAGCGTGCCGTCCGCGTTCGGATACCAGCCCTCGTAGGCGGGCGTCACCGTCTGCCCCCTCCCGCTGGGATTGCCGAGCGGGACCTGGCCGGCAAGCGGTGCCGTATCGAGGCACAGCGTCGCCGCGAGCGCGGCGAGCGCCGGCAGCCCGTGGCGAACCCCCGCGTCGCTCTTGCCACGGGTTGCCAGGATCCGGGTAGGTCTCACCGGCCCGCTTCCGCCATGCTCGCCTCGATCGAGGCCCGGATCGCCTTCACCGTCTCATTCACCCGGAAGCCGAGCAGCTTCTTGCCGGTGGCGATCGCCTCCTCCTTCGGGGCGATCGGGACGCCGTTGATGCTCGCCCGGCCCGCCGCCACGCGCTCGTCGTAGCGCACCATCGTCGGGTCCTCGACCATCATGATCGCGGTGATGACGAAGTCGTCGTGGATCCCCTCGGGGTCCGTTTCGAAGATGCCGAGTTCGGTGTTCATCCAGTCGTGGACGTCGCGGTAGCGATAGAACTCGGGGATGAAGTGCGCCTGAGCGTCGTACCAGCGCTCGTTCAGGCGGGCGGCCACCGCCTCCATGCCCGACTGGTTCCCGCCGCTGTCGCCGAAGAGGATGACGTGCTCGAACCCGTGCGCCTTGAGGCTCGACGCGACGTCATCGAGCACCGCCTCGAAGGTTTCCTGGCGGAGGCTGATCGTCCCCGGATACCGCATGTGCCCGGAGGGTTCGTCGATATCGCCTTCGGGGACGAGCTTGATGATCGGGGCGCAGAGCGCGTTTCCGAGTTCGCGCGCCACCCCCTCGCAGGCGCCCTGCAGGACGTAGTTGTGCTTGCCGGTGGCGAGGTACGGTCCGTTCTGCTCGATGCCGCCCGTCGTGATGATCGCGGTGGTCTTCCCGGCCGCCATCGCGTCCCGGACCTCCATCCACGTCATCTCCTCGATCCACACCGTGTCGAACGCCTCGATCGGCCGCTCGGAGACGAGTTCCTCCTGCACCTGGCGCTCACGCTCGGCAGCCATCCGGGCGCGCTCCTCGGGCGTCATGTTCCGCTGCTGCCCGGCCAGCGCCGTAGCGGAGACCGCGAACAGCGCGATCAGGGGAAGGATCAATCGGGACTGTCTCATGGCACACCTCGTTTACGCAGCATGGAAGATCGACGACAACTCCCAACGCTAGCATATCCCTTCCCACTCGGACCAGCCCGGCTCCCACTCGGACCAGCCCGGCCGGGTCTGGCGGGTGGCACCCCCGATGGGAGAAGATTCGGGTCAGGTTTCTCTCCTTCCGGGAGGCATGCATGGTTCCGCGGACTTCTCCTCGGGTTTCCTGGCTGGCGATTCCGTTCCTCGCCTCCTGCGGGGCGCCCGGCGATACCTCGCAGGACGCGGCGACCGACGCGGCAGCGGCGGGGCCGGAGACGTCCGATCCCTACGAGCACGGGTTCACGGACGCGGACTATCCGCGCGTGATCGAGGTGGCGGAGGACGTCTACGCGTACGAGCAGATCCACCCGACGGGGGGCGAGATCATCACGACGGTGAGCCTCATCGTCATCACGTCGGAGGGCGTCCTCGTCGCGGACGGGCAGGAGAATCCCGAGGAGACGCAGCGGCTCGTCGACACGATCGCGGGCATGACGGACCGACCGATCACGCACGTCGTTGTCGCCTCGGACCACGGGGACCACACGGGCGGCAACTCCGCCTTCCCGGCCGGGGCACGCTTCCTCGCGCACCCCACCTCCGCGGCGATTCTGGAGGAGAGCGCGGTCAACCCGAACCGGCCCGAGGGTGCGCCGCCGGTCATCGTCCCGACGGAGATCGTGGGCGAGAATACGGTGCTCGAACTCGGCGGCCGCGAGATCCATCTCCTGCACCTCGGCCGCGCGCACACGGGCGGAGACCTCGTCGTGTACGTGCCGGAGGGGAAGGTGCTGTTCATGAGCGAGACGTACCTGAAGCACATCTTCCCGGCGATGCGTTCCGCGTATCCCTCGGAGTGGGTGGCGATGCTGGACCGCGCGCTCGAGATGGACGTGGATATCTACATCCCCGGGCACGGGGTGATGGAGGCGCCGGAGGTCCTCGAGGCGGGGCTCGTGTCGTTCCGCGAAGCGGTGCAACGGGTCGTGGAGGAGGCGACGCGATTCCACGGCGATGGATTGAGCGCGGAGGAAGCGGCGGAGGCGGCAGCGTTCGGCGCCATCGAGGAATGGTCGCTTCGGGACAGCCAGAAGCCGCGTGCGATTCAGCGCGTCTACCTGGAACTGAGCGGATACATGGAACGGAACGGAGAGTTGCGGGGATGAGCACGCGGAACAGCAATAGCACGGGCCTGGCAGTCCCGGGTGCCGGGGGACGGCGGGGTCGGGTGGCCGGACTCGCCGCGGTCGTGGCCGGCTTCGCGTTCGGCGTCGGAGCGCTTCAGGCGCAGTCGCACGTGACCGTGGACATCGGGGCCCGGGATCCCGCGTTCTCGCCGGACGGGTCGACGATCGCCGTCTCCATCCTCGGGAAGATCTGGACGCTTCCCGCCGAGGGCGGCGCAGCACGCCAGCTCACGGACGGCGCCTCGTGGGACACGCGCCCCGCCTGGTCGCCGGACGGCCGCTTCCTCGCCTACGCCGCGAGGTCCCGGCAGGGGGCCGACATCCTCGTCCGCAACATGGCCACGGGGGGCGTCCGCTTCCTGCACGGCGTCCCGGGGTCGGTGGGTCACATGCAGTTCCATCCGGACGGGAGCCAGCTCTTCTTCGTCGACGACCGCTCGCAATACGAGGCGCACGTGTGGCGGATCGCGCTCGCGGCCGGCGAGGCGGAGCAGATCACGCACACCCGGAACTGGCACGAGTGGTCGTTCGCCCTCTCGATGTCGCTCGAACAGGTCACGGACACGCCGGAGCGGGAGATGGCCGTCGCGTGGAGCGCGGACGGAACGCGGCGCGCGCACGTCATGACGCACAACGGTTACGATCACATCGTCGTGTCGTTCCCCGGCGAACAGCAGCTGTTCGCGAGCCCGTTCGATCAGAAGCAACTCGCATTCCACCCCTCCGGCGAGTGGCTGCTCGTCCTCGGGGGGCGGCGGATGCAGCGGCTGGACCTGGAGAGCGGCGACCTCACTCCGATCCCCTTCGAGGCCCGGTTCGAGGTTGCCGGGGATCCCGCCGACGATCTGCTGATCACGAACGTCCGCCTGTTCGACGGCACGGGCGACGAGGCGGTTCCCGCGGCGGCGGTCCTCGTCCGGGACGGAAGGGTCGCCGAAGTACGAACCGGTGAAGACGCCGCGTTCCCGGATGTGGGGCCCGGCACGCCGGTCATCGAGGGGGGTGGCCGCATGCTGCTCCCTGGACTGATGGACAACCACTACCACTACTGGCAGCCCCTCGCCGGCGCGGACCTGCTGGCCGCCGGAATCACCGCCATCCGCGACCCCGGCTCGGCGATCCAGGACGCGATGGACTTCAAGGACGCGGTGCGGCTGGGCGTGCTGGCCGGCCCGGACGTGTACACCGCCGGCCCGCTGATCGATGGCCCCGCGGGCTACCACCCGCTGGTCGACGTGAGCATCGACGACCCCGCAGCCGCCCCCGCGCTGGTCCGCGCGCTCAAGGAACAGGGCGTCGACCTGCTCAAGGCGTACTTCCTGCTCGACCCGGATGTGCTGGCCGCGGTCGTGGCCGAGGCGCGCGTCCAGGGGCTGCCGGTCACGGGACACATCGGCGTCCGCACGAGTTGGCGGCAGGCGATCGAGGCCGGGATCAGCGGGTTCAACCACATCCGCGTGTGGCGCGACTTCCTCCCGCTCGAGATCCAGGTCGACGGCCGGGACATGTCGCTCGATGGCGGACGGAACCCGGTCGGACGCATGCAGGCGGACTGGCGGGAGATCGATCCGGCGAGCCCCGAGGTCACGTCTCTCCTCGAACTCATGGCGGAGACGGAGACGGGACTCGACCCGACCCTCTACATCCAGGAGATCGAGGACAGCGACCGCGCACGCTTCTCGCTCCCGGAGTTCCACACCGCCCGGCAGGCGTACGAACGCATGGGCGAGTTCGTGCGCCGTGCCGTCGAGGCCGGCGTCCCGCTCCTCGCGGGCACGGACAACGTGGGACTGTTCAACGAACTCGAGGCGTACGCGCAGGCCGGCGTGCCGAACGCCGCCATCCTGCGGGCCGCGACGGCGAACGGCGCGCGGTGGCTCGGGAAGGAGGACGACTTCGGGACCGTGGAGCCGGGGCGGCGCGCGCACCTGATCCTCGTGGACGGAGATCCGCTGGCGGACATCGCCGACCTGCGGAACATCGATCTCGTCGTGAAGGACGGCGTGATCGTCTTCGGCGGCCCGCCGGCGGAGCCGCTGGTCCCGTGATCGACCCCATCGCAGCCGTCGCCATCGGGGCCGCCGCCGTCGAGGCCATCGCCATCGGGGCCGCCGCCGTCGAGGCCATCGCCCTCGCGGCGCCGCAGGTGGAGCCGGCGGGCGGGCTCCTCCCGGCGCTCTCCGACAACCCGTTTCTCGCACTCGGCGCGCTCTTCGGAGCGGGGGTCCTCACGAGCACGAACCCGTGCATCTGGCCGATGATCCCGATCACCTTCTCCGTCATCTCCGGCACGGCGGGCGAAACCCAGTCGCGAAAACGCACCGTCGGCCTGACGCTGACCTACGCCCTGGGACTGGCGCTCCTCTATTCCGTGCTCGGCGTCATCGCCGGCCTCAGCGGCACCGTGCTGGGCTCGATCGGGGCGAGCTTCTGGGCCCTGTTCGCGACCGGGAACCTCCTGCTCTTCTTCTCGTTGTTCATGCTTGACGTATTCCCCGTCCCGGTGCCGAAGCGGCTCCTGGCGTGGGCGAGCAGCCGCGGCGGCGGATCCTACCGGGCGGTATTCCTCCTCGGCGCGACCTCCGGCATCGTGGCCGCGCCGTGCGGGGCGCCCGCCTTCGCCGTGGTCCTCACCTGGGTCGTCGCGGAACAGGCCGGGCTCATGGGGTTCGTCTACCTCTTCACCTTCTCGATCGGCATGACCGCCGTGCTCATCGCCGTCGGCCTCTTTTCGGGGACGCTCGCCGTGCTGCCGAAGTCGGGGACGTGGATGATCTGGATGAAACGAGCCGCAGCCGTCATCATGATCGGGATGGCGCAGTTCTACCTCATCCGGGCGGGATACTTCATGTGAACGCGAAACCGAGACACGTCGCCACGTTCGCGGCGCGCGCGATGTTCGCTGCGCTGGCTGCGATCGCCGGGGCCGTCCTCCTGTCGGCGGGTCCGCTCCAGGCGCAGGCGGGCGCGGGGCAGGTGAGCCTCGCCGCCGGGACGCAGGGGCCGGACGCCACGCTGCAGGATCTGGACGGCAACGAGATCCAACTCCTCGACTATGCGGCCGGCAAGCCCACGCTCATCGAGTTCTGGGCCGCGTGGTGCGAACAGTGCGAGGGGCTGCAGCCCGAGATCGACCGGGTGCAGGCGGACTTCGGCGACCGGGTCAACGTCGTCGCCGTCGCCGTGGCCGTGGCCCAGTCGCTGCGCCGCGTGAGGCGACACGCGGAGGCCCACGGGGCGGAGTACCCCTACCTGTGGGATGCGGATGGCGCGGCGGTGCGCGCCTACTCGGCGACCACGACCTCGATCGTCGTGATCCTCGACGCGGAAGGGAAGGTGGCCTACACCGGCGTCGGCCCCGACCAGGATCTCGTCGGGGCCGTCACCGAAGTTATCTCCGCCCAGCAAGCGGGAAGGGGCTAGCTCCTAAGGGTCCACAGGCTCCGGCGTCACCTCGTCGATGATGCCGGCGAGTTCGTCGTAGGCGGCGGGATCGACCTGGTTGAAGCTCGGAATCACGCCCGCGATGCGGCCGTCCGGGCCCACCACGATCACGGCGCGGCTGTCCACGGCGTTGCTGTCCCGCAAGCCTCCGCCGAAGTCGACGTAGGTCCCCCCGTCGTTGTCCGCGTCGCTACCGAACAGGAAGGGGAAGTCCTCGTCCTTCAGCCATGAGGCGAGTTCGTCGACCGG
>VXMR01000062.1 GCA_009841005.1 Gemmatimonadales bacterium | reverse complement strand
TCTCCACGGAGCTTTCGACGCTGGCCGAGGTGGGGGAGGAGACGCTGCGCCTCGGAATGCTGGAGATCCGGGCGCGCGCCGACCGTCCCTGGCACCTCGACATCTACGGTCTGTACGGTTTTCGATTCTACTCGCTGAGCGATCGCGCCTTTGTCGACGTAGACCTTCCCGAGGGGATCTACGTGAGCGACCTCATGTGGTCGCCGGACGGATCCCGGCTCGCCTTCCTCGCGCACCTCGAGGAGCGCACGGAGGCGTGGATCGCCGATACAGCCGACGGCAGCGTGACGCCGGCCGGCGACGTCCATGTGATCAGCTCCATCGGGACCTCGTCGCAGGGCCAGGGATCCGCGCCCTCGCGCATGCTGCAGTGGACGGCTTCAGGTTCTCTCCTCACGCTGGCGGCACCGGCGGACCGCGGATCCTCGCCGCCGGCTCCGGCGCTGCCGTCGGGGCCGACGATCCGCCACACGCGGGCGGAGGCGACGCCGACGCGCACGATGCCTTTCCTGCTGGAGGACGCGCACGGCGCGGACCTGTTCGAGCACTACACGCGCAGCCAGATCGTGGAACTGGCGCCCGGCCGGTCGCCCCGGCCGGTCGGCGAGCCAGGCATGTGGGAGTCGCTGTCGGTGAGTCCCGACGGACGTCATGTGATCGCCACCCGCCTCACGCGTCCCTTCTCCTATATCGCGAGCTACACCGGCTTCCCGCGCGTCACCGAGGTCATCGAAGTGGAGAGCGGCGACGTGCTCGCCACGCTGGAGGAGCACGAACTGCGGGAGAGCGCGCGCGGCGGCGGATCGGACGGGGACCCGCGCGACTGGACGTGGCGTCCGGACGGGAGCGGGATCTCCTACCTGCAGCGCGCGGAGGCCGAGGATGGGGGAGACGGGGACGACGACCGCCCCGACCGCATCATGCTGCGGCGCGCCCCGTTCGGCGACGGCGATGCGGAGGTCGTGGCGACGAGCGATGACCGGATCTCGGGCGTCACCTACTCCGTGGACGGCCGCCACGCCTTCGCCGATGTGCGGCGGGATGGCGATGCCGCGCTCGTGCACTACGCGCTGGGGGGTGGCGACCCGGAGGGACACACCCTCGTTCCGTTCCACGATCCGGGAGACGCCGTCGCGTTGCCGGGCGACCTTCTCACGGCCCGAACCGGGAACGGCATCGAGTACGCCTGGGTGGCCTCCGGCGGGACGAGCGCCTACCTGCGCGGCGACGGGTGGAAGGAGGACTTCCGGCCCCAGCCCTTCGTCGACCGGCTGTCGATCCCCGACGGG
This sequence comes from Gemmatimonadales bacterium, assembly GCA_009841005.1. GTDB lineage: Bacteria > Gemmatimonadota > Gemmatimonadetes > Palauibacterales > Palauibacteraceae > Palauibacter > Palauibacter polyketidifaciens. The sequence continues at coordinate 58,489 of VXMR01000062.1, read as the reverse complement.
GCCACGGAGCGCCTGTTCGAGGGGTCGCGGAACAGCTTCGACCAGCCGCTCGTCCCGCTCGACGCCGACCTGGAGCGCATGGTCGTGAGCCGGGAAGGGAAGAACACGTTCCCGGACAGCTACCTGTGGACCCGGGGCGGGGACATGGAGAACCTGACGCGGAACGTAGATCCGTTCCCGCAGCTCACCGCCGCGCGGCGCATCGACTTCGAGTTCACGCGCCGGGACGGGCTGGAGATCCAGGGGCGGGTGTCGCTCCCCGTCGATTACGTCGAAGGCACGAGGGTGCCTGCCATCTTCTGGACCTATCCCCGCGAGTACCGGAGCGAGGACGACTTCGACAATGCGACGATCCGCGCGCGCAACCACAACGCCTACACGAACCTGACGTGGCTGCGCTGGTCCGACATCTGGCTCACGCAGGGGTACGCGATCGTCTATCCCGACATCCCGATCGTGGGTGAGAACTACAACGACTACTACATCGCGAACATGGTCGACGGGATGTACGCCGCGATCCGCGCGGTGGACGCGCTCGGCGTCGTCGACATGGACCGGATCGGGCACGGCGGGCACAGCTACGGCGCCTTCGCGACCGCGAACTTCCTCGCGCACACGCCCTTCTTCAAGGCGGGGATCGCGGGGGACGGCGCCTACAACCGCTCGCTCACGCCGATGGGCTTCCAGGCCGAGCCGCGGGACATCTGGGAGGCGCCCCACGTGTACATGGAGATGTCCCCGTTCTTCAAGGCGGACCAGATCAACACCCCGCTCCTACTCTACCACGGGGCGGACGACAACAACTCGGGCACCTATCCCATCCAGTCGAGGCGCATGATCCACGCGCTCACCGGGCTCGGGAAGACGGCAGCGCTGTTCGAGTATCCCTTCGAGTCGCACACGCCGCGCGCGATCGAGAACAACCTCGACATGTGGGCGCGCTGGATCGACTGGTTCGACCAGTACGTCAAGGGCGTCGGGAAGGACGACGCGCGCACGACGACCGACTCGCCGTGAAGCCGGCCCGCGCGGCGGCGCTGGGTCTTCTGGCCGGCGTCGTCGTGGGCGGCGCGGCCGGGGCCGCGCGGGGCGGCGCCGGGGGGGGGGGCGGCGGAAACGCGGACGACGGTGGCGCCGCGGCGGACATCCTGGCGGGGATGGTGGAGCGGCAGGACGAGCGCCTGGGACAACTCGCCCAGGCCGCGGACGAATCCGCGCAGCTTCAGCGGGAACTCGCGCTCGCCCTCTTCTACCGCCTGCAGGAGTTCCGGCGCTTCGGGCTCGAGGGGCAGATCGTGACCTGGGTCGTACCCGGGGCTTCGGCGGGTTCCTCCGACCCGCTGGGCGGCTCCCTGGCCGGTGCCGTCCGCCTGCCCCAGTTGGCCGTGGACGCGGCGACGCGCGCGGAGTGGGGCGCCGTTTCCGAGCGTCTCACCTCAGTCGGAACTGAGGTGGACCCCACCGTGTTCTCCGCCTTCGAGGACGTGCTCGAGTTCGTCGAACGTCGCCCCTGGCCGGGAGGCTCGGGGCTGACGGCGGCCACCGCCTCGGGTTGGGCGGATCCCGCGACGGTGGAGGCGTGGCTGTCGCTCAACCGGGCCCTCGTCGGCCGCGCGGATGCGATCCTCTCCGGATTCTGAGCGTCTCCCCCGCGTCACGAGCCGTGCCGCCCGCCGGGCCGTCTGCGCTCTGTCCGCCGCCGTCTCGGCCTGCGGCCCGGCTGATTTCTCCGCTCCGGCGCAGCGGGACCAGTGGACGGAGGTGCCGGGCGCCCGCTGGCGGCCCCTGGTGGTGGACGGGGCCGAAGCGGGATTCACCTCCGTTCCGCCCTCGTGGTCCGGGGTCGACTTCGGCAACGCGCTCTCGGACGCCCGCTTCATCGAGAACCAGATGCGCGGGAACGGCTCGGGAGTGGCGGCGGGCGACGTGAACGGGGACGGCCGGCCGGATCTCTATCTCGCTCGTCTGGAGGGGCCCAACGCCCTCTACCTCAACCTGGGGGACTGGCGGTTCCGCGAGACGGCTGCGGAGAGCGGCGTCGACGCGGGAGACCGGTTCTCGACCGGCGCCACCTTCGTGGACGTGGACGGAGACGGCGACCTCGACCTCCTGCTCACCTCCATCGAGGGTCCGAAGTCCGTTTTCCTCAACGACGGAGCGGGGCGATTCGCGGAAGGGCCGGACGCGGGGCTGCGGGATTCGCGGGGAGGGATGTCGAGCGCGCTGGCCGACATCGACGGCGACGGGGATCTCGACCTCTACCTCACGCGGTACAAGAGCCGCTCCGTGCTCGATCTCTTCTCCGGGGACGAGGTCGCCTTCCCCAATACGGTGCGGCGCGTGGGACGGGAATTCGAGGTCGTGGAGCGCTTCGCCGATCACTACGAACTCGCGTGGCGCGCGGATGGCGTCGTGCGGCTCGAGAGGGGGGAGGCCGACGAACTCTATCTGAATGAGTTCAACGAAGGTGGCGGCGGCAGCGACGGGGGCGGCTTCCGGCATGTCCCGTTCTCCTCCGGCGCCTTCCTGGACGCCGACGGTGTGCCGCTGGAGATCGCCCCGACCGAATGGGGGCTCGCGGCCCGCTTCGGGGACCTGGACGACGACGGGGACCCGGACCTCTACGTCGCGAACGATCTCCACAGTCCCGACCGGCTGTGGATCAATCGCGGGGACGGCACATTCCGCCTGCCGCCGCCCCATGCGCTTCCCACGACGAGCGCCTCCTCGATGGCGGTGGACTTCTCGGACGTCGACCGGGACGGCGACGCGGATGTCTTCGTGCTCGACATGCTGGCCCGCGACTCGCGCTCAAGGAAAACCCAGGACCCGGTGTCGCGCGTGGAGCACACGCCGCCCGGCGAAGCCGCCGGGGCGCAGCAGGTGAACCGCAACACGCTGCTCGCCAGCCGAGGGGACGGCACGTGGGCGGAGATCGGGCGCCGGGCGGGGGTCGAGGCGTCCGGGTGGTCGTGGTCGGCGCTCTTCGTCGACGTGGACCTGGACGGATTCGAAGACCTCCTCATCCCGAACGGCCACATCCGGGACCTCATGGACGCGGACACCCAGATCTCCATCCGGGAGGCCGGGCTCTCCGGCGAGCGCGAGTCCACCCTCCTGTACCGTCCGCTGCCATTGCACAACGTGGCCTTCCGGAACGTGGGCGGGACCGGATTCGAGGAGGTGGGGCGCGCGTGGGGCGTGGCGCCGGAGCCGGACGTGTCGCACGGGGCGGCGCTGGCGGACTTCGACGGAGATGGGGATCTGGACGCGGTCGTGAACCGGCTGGGCAGCCCGGCGCTGCTGTTGCGCAACGACGCCGCGGCCCCGCGGCTGGCCGTCCGGCTCCGGGGAGAGGTGCCGAACACGGCCGGGGTCGGGGCGACTGTGTGGCTGGAGGTCCCCGGACTCCCGCGCCAGACGAAGGAGGTCGCGGCGGGCGGCGGGTATCTCTCGGGTTCGGAGGCGCTCGTCTCATTCGCGATGGGGGACGTGGCCGAGGGTACGCTGGGCGTGGACTGGCGCGGCGGCGGCCGGTCGGTGGTGCGCGTCGATGGCGCGAATCGGCTGTACGAAGTGTTCGAAACGGAGGCGTCGGAGGGCGCCGAGACGGGGACGCCCGCGCCGGCGCCGGCCCCTGCGCCGGCCACGTGGTTCGAGCTGGACGAGAGCTTCGGGCCGATCCACGACGAACCGCCGTTCGCCGAGGTGGCGCGGCAGCCGCTTCTCCCGCTGCGGCTGTCCCGGATGGGGCCGAGCGTGGCGTGGCACGACCTGGACGGCGACGGGGATCCCGACCTGCTGCTGGGCTCGGGCGCCGGCGCGGCGCCGGCGCTGTTTCGGAACGACGGGGGGACGCTGGTCCGCGTGACGCTGGCCGGCCCGCGGGCGCCCGTCGACCAGACCGCCGTGATCCCGCTCCCGGTGGCGGACACGGCCAGGGTGCTGCTCGGGCTGTCGAGCTACGAGGCGCCGCCGGACGAGGTGACGCAGGTGCCGGCGGTCGTGTCGGCGGCGTGGCCTGCGGGCGCCATGGCGGGCGTGGCGGTGACGCCGGTCAACCGCGGCGTGGCGCCGGGGTCGTCGGGGTCGGTGGGCCCACTCGCCGTCGCGGACTACGATCTCGATGGACGGCTCGACCTCTTCGTGGGCGCGCGGGTCATGCCGGGGGGCTATCCGCTCTCCGGCCCCTCCCGGGTGTTCCGGGGCCGTCCGGGCGGCGGCTTCGAGGAGGACCGGCGGGACGCGGCGGTCTTCGAGCGTCTCGGCATGGTGACCGGAGCCGTGTTCGCGGACTACGACGCGGACGGCGACCCGGACCTCGCGCTCTCCATCGAGTGGGGCCCCGTGCGGCTGCTCCGGAACGACCGGGGGCGCTTCTCCGACGTCACGGAGGCGGTCGGCCTGTCCGTGTACGTCGGGCGCTGGAACGGCGTGTCCGCGGGCGACTTCGACGGGGATGGGCGTCCGGACCTGGTGGCGGTCTCGTGGGGAGACAACACCGAGTACCGCCCGACGCCCGGGGCCCCGCTCGAACTCCATTTCGCCGACGTGGACCGCAACGGCACCCTCGATCTCGTGGAAGCGCAGCGGGACGCACGCCTCAGCGCGTCGGCGCCTCTCGGAGCGCTGGGCCGGCTCGCCGAGCACATCCCGCCGGTGGGAGGGCGCATGCCGACGCGCGCGGCCTACGCCGAGGCGGACGTGAGCGAGGTGCTGGGCGCGTGGCCGGAGGGTCGGCTGGAGGCGGCGGAACTGCGGCACATGGTGTTCCTGAACCGGGGCGACCGCTTCGAGGCGGCGCCGCTCCCGCGCGAGGCGCAGCAGGCTCCTTCGCTCGGAGTCCTGGTGGCGGACGCCAACGGAGACGGCCGCGAGGACCTGTTCCTGTCCCAGAACTTCTTCGCCACCGACGAGGACACGCCGCGCTACGACGCGGGGCGGGGGCTATGGCTCGAGGGCGACGGGCGCGGCGGGTTCCGCCCGGTTCCGGGACAGGAGTCGGGGGTCGCCGCCTACGGAGACCAGCGCGCCGCCGCGGCCGCGGACATCGACGGCGACGGCCGCCTCGATTTCGTGCTGGGGATCAACGGCGGCGCGGCGCGACTGTTCCGCGGCGCCGGCACCTCGCCCGGCCTGCGGGTCCGCGTCGCCGGGACGGCGGAGAACCGCCACGGAATCGGAGCCGTCCTGCGCGTGGTGTACGCCGACGGCCTCGGCCCCGCGCGCGAAGTGAGGGCCGGGTCCGGGACCGGCTCCCACGACGACCCGCTGCAGATCCTCGGCCTCTCTGCCGCCCCCCTGGCGATCGAAGTCCGATGGCCCGGCGGCGCCGTCGAGCGCGTCGACGTCCCCCCCGGCGCACGCGAGGTCACCATCGGCCCACCGTGAACCGGGAATCGAACGCCGGAAGGAGTCTCAGCCGCTAAGGGCAGGGCCGGCGAGGGCGCGCAGGTCGGGTCGGTCCTGCGGATCGAGTTGGCGGAAGTGGTGGCGCAATTCGAGCGCCGCGTTGATCGCCGCCCGCAGGTGATCCTCGGCTGACCACGGTTCGCCACCAAGGACTCCTCTCAGCCAGCCTTCCACGTCGGACCAGCGCCAGAACCGATACCGGTCATGAGGGTTGTTGAGGGGCGCCGGGAATCCGCCCGGCCCGCGCTTTCCGTTCACCCACAGCCGGACGCACTCGCGCGAGCGCCCGATCCGGGCCGCGATTTCCGACATCGACACCAGGTCGGGGTCCGCGATCCGAACTACCCGAAGGCCATCGACCGATTCGGCGTCCGTGATCGCCGAGGAGATCGCCTCATAGAGACTCGCCGCCTCGCGTCCGAAGTCCATGACTTGGACTCCGTTCGTTGTTGCAATCAGGGCGTCATCGCAGCCGGCTTCGTAGAGGGCGTCGAACACATCCTGCTCATGGATGTCCACGCCTTCAACGATCAAGGTGAAACTGTGAATCTTCATCGCTCGACTTCTCATTGCTTTCCGTGAGGACACTGGCGCACGACTCTCAGGACCCTGCTGGCAAGGTCGCCCGGATTGCGTGGTGTCGACGCGATGGACATCCGGCAGCGGCGCGTCTCGGTCGCCGGGCAGTACATCACGCCCCAGTTATGTCCGGACGTTTTCGGGATGACCGTCCATCCGGCCTTTCGGGCGATGGCCAGCGCCTTCTCGATGTCCTTCTTCGGGTGTCTCCGGAGCCTGATCATGCCCCACGGTGTTGCGTCGTGTCAACACCGTATCAACGGGGCGGAGGCGGTCAGCGTGAGGCGGTGCGGCGGGCGAGCCGGGCGTCCAGGCTGAGGCGGTCGTCCTCGAACAGGAGGAGGACGATGATGAGCAGGAGCGTGCGCGGGATCACGTGCGCGCTGAAGACGTAGAGGGGTTCGGCGAGCAGGTGGCCGAAGGTGACGAGGATGAGGATCCCGCCCAACCCCAGCGCGGCGATCCGGCGCCGCCAGCCCGCCAGCATCAGCGCCCCGCAGACGAGTTCGATGAACGGGATCGCGACCCCGGCGGCCCACAGCGACCAGGCGGGGAGGAACGTGTCGGCGTAGGCCTCCACGAACAGGCCCCGCGCGTGCTGGACGGCTCCGAGTTCGAACACCTTCCAGAACCCGGCCATGAAGAAGATGAGGCCGAGGATCATCCGCGCCACGAACGCGGCCCAGCTCCTCGGCGCGAGCGCCGCTTTCGCCTTCAACTCCCGGTTCATGAGTCGAACCTGTCCGGATTCGACCGGACCGGCGACGGAGCGAGGTCTAGCAGCCCGTGGCAAAAGCCCTGCTGCGTTCGATCCCCCCGGAGAGCGACTGGGCCGCGTACCTCGGCGAAGAGCGCCGACGGGTGGCGACGCTGCGCTGGTAACGCTCGGACCGGGTCGCCCTGCTCCCGCCGCAGCCTAGTTCAGGCCCGCGGCTTCGATGCCCGCTTGCGCGCAGATGGCGTCGTTGGCACCGGTGTCGCCGCTGACCCCGATGCCGCCGATGTGCTGGTCGTCATCGGTCATGATCGGCAGCCCGCCCTCGAAGTAATTCATGCCGGGAACGAAGGCGGCGGCGGAGACGCCGTTGCCGAAGGCGATCTCGCCCCACTGCTGCGTCGACCGCGGGCTCAGGGCCGAGCTGCGGGCCTTGGCCATCGAGATGTCCTGTGACAGCAGCTGCGCGTCGTCCATCCGGTGGTAACCCTTCAGGTTGCCGTGGTTGTCCATGATGGCGATGTGCATGCGCCACCCCTCCTCCTCCGCCTTGGTCAGGCAGCCGTGAATCATGGTCATGGCGGCGGCGCTGGTGAGCATGGGACGGTCCTCGACCTGGGCGGCGGCGGGGATGGCCGTCAGCGCCGGGGCGACGAGACAGAGAATAACGAAACAGCGACGGGCACGCATCGATTTTCCTCCAGAGGTTGGTGTTGAAACAAGGATCGGCTACTGGTCGGTTCGTGGCGGAATCTTGGTGTTTCGCCCAAGCACCGATAGAGGATCGGTGTCAAGTCCAAGCGAGGATAGCCGGCCGACGCTCTCGGCTGGAAGACGGGCAGCCGTTAGTGAAACTCCGTGAAACTCTTCTGCGCGCCGCCCCGGACTGAGGTGGCCGGGCCGTCGCTGGCAAGCTCCTCCGTGCTCCTCAGCGGCGTGAGAGGAGGACGAGCTCGGGCGATTCTACGCCGAGACGCTTCGGCATGTGCGTCAGCGGCTGGGAGATCCCGAGGCTGGTGCGGTGATGGAGGTCCGTTGACGGAAGATGTCCCCCCTTGCATCCCACCCGTGATCCGCTAGGTTAGCCGACCCGATTTTCGGTCTTTATTCGGTTTTCTCGGGTTTGGAAAGGTCGCATGGACGCAGGTCGCGGGAGCCGGATGGCGCTCTGCCTCTGGTGGCCGGGGTTCGAACTGGAACTGGAGCGGGCCCGGACGCCGTCGCTCGCGGACCCGCCGCTCGCGCTGCCGACGGTGGGAGACCGCCGCCGCATCGAGATGGGGTGCGCGCTCGCGGCCTCCTTCGGAGTCGAGCCGGGGATGATCGTCTCGCAGGCAATCGCGCTCTGCCCCTCGCTCGTCCTCTGCGAACCGGATCCGGATTTCCACGACGCGGCGCGCGACCGGATCGCGGAAGTCCTCCGCGGCTGGAGTCCGGTCGTCGAACGGTCGGTGGATCGGGGGCGGTTCTTCGTGGGGGTCGACGGACTCGAACGCCTGTACGGCCCGCCGGAGCGTCAGATCGCGGGGCTCCGGGCGCGGCTCGAGGCGCTGTCGCCGTGGCTCGCGGCGAGCGCCCGGATCGGCTGCGCGCCGGGGAAATTCGCGGCCTGGGTCGCGGCGCGGTCCGCGGAGTCTGCCCGGTCGACGGGGTCGGCGGGTTCCGGTCGGCCGGGCGCGGCCGTCTGCGTGGCGCCGGCCGACCTCGCTGCGTTTCTGGCCCCGCAGCCGGTCGATGTGCTGCCGGTGTCGCCGCGCATGGTCGAGCGGCTGAAGCGGCTCGGGGTCGAGCGGCTGGCGGGGATCGTGCGCATGCCCGAGCCGGCGCTCGTGTCGCAGTTCGGGGCCGATGGGCGCCGGGCGCTCGCCTGGGCGCGGGGGACGCGCATCGATCGTGTGCGGCCGGAGGCGCCGGCCCGGCCGATTCGCGTCGCGCTCGACTTTCCGAGCCCGATCGGGCAGCTCGAACTGCTGCACGCCGCGCTCGACCGGCTCATCGGTCGCGCGCTCGAGCATCCGCGGCGGCGAGGCAAGAGCGTCCGCGGCCTCAGGGTGTCGGCGAGCCTCGAGGACGGCGGCTCCTGGTCCATTCGCGCGATTGCCCGGGAACCCACGAGCGAGCCCGAACGGCTCGGGGCGTTCCTCCGCTCGCGGATCGCGCTCGACCGGCCCTGCCGCGCGGTCGAGACGCTGCGGCTCGAACTCTTCCGCTTCGGCCCGGCGAGCGCGCAGACCGGGCTCTTCGACCCGAGGGAAGGCGCGGCCCGCGCGCTCGGTTCGCTGGAGACGAAGGATGGCGAACTGCTGCCCGCGTTCCGGCGCGCCGCGCGTGTGCTGCGGCTGCGGCTGGGCGCCGCCGCGCTGTACCGGGTGCTCGAACTCGAGCCGAACTCCCGGCTCCCCGAGCGCCGGCACGCGCTCATGGAAATTGCGTAGAGTGGCGAAGCCGTCCGCGGGGAAGCTGCGGCCGCTCAACCGCCCGCGGCCGGTGCGGGTCCGGCTCGGCGCCGCCGGGGTGCCCGTGAGCCTCGAGATCCGGGGGCGCTGGCGACGGATCGGCGACGTGTTCGACCAGTGGCGGATCGACGACGAGTGGTGGAGGGAACCGATCTCGCGCGTCTACTTCTCGATTCTGCTCGAGAACGGCGCCCACCTCACGGCGTACCACGATCTGATGCTGGATCGCTGGTTCCTGCAGCCGGAATAGCCGCCGTGGTCACCCCTTCGCGAAGCGTCGACTACGTCGAACTGCACGCGCACTCCGCCTACTCCTTTCTCGATGGGGCGTCGCGGCCCGAGGAACTCGCGGCGCGCGCGCTCGAACTGGGCTATCCCGCGCTCGCGCTCACCGACCACGACGGGCTGTACGGCTCGATGGAGTTCGCACAGTTCGCCCACGCCCACGGACTCCAGCCGATCACGGGCGCCGAACTCACCCTCGCCTCGGCGTTCGCGGAGGAGGGGTCCGACGAAGCGGTCGACGACTGCCACGTCACGGTGTTGGCGGAGAGCGCGGCGGGGTATGCGAACCTGTGCCGTCTCATCACCCGGGCGCACATGGAGAGTCCGCGCGGAAAACCCCGGCTCGACCTCGACGCGCTCCTCGAGCGGCCCGAGGGACTCATCCTCCTCACCGGGTGCCGCCGGAGTCCCCTCCTGGCGGCGCTCGAACGGGGGACGGACGAAGCCGAGCGACTGGCGGGCCGTCTGCGCGACGCCTTCGGTCCCGGCAGCCTCTTCGTCGAACTCCAGAACAACGCGGTCCACGGCGACCTCGCGCGCGGCCGGGCGCTGGGCGCGCTGGCCGACCGGCTCCGCATCCCGGTCGTGGCCACGGGCAACGTCCACTACCACGTCGCCGACCGGCACCGTCTCCAGGACATCCTGGTCGCGATCCGGAACCGGACGACGGTCGACGATTCGCACGAACTCCGCCGCCCCAACGCCTGCTTTCACCTCGCCTCGCCCCGGGAGATGGCGTGGCGCTTCGCATCGCGGCCCGATGCGCTCCGCAACACGCGTGCGATCGCCGAGCGCTGCCGGGCGTTCGATCTCACGTCCGATCTCGGCTACCGCTTCCCCGATTTCAAGGGGAGCGGCTTCGCCCCCGCGATGCGCGTACTCCACCAGGTCTGCCGCAGGGCGTTCGAGGTCCGCTATCCCCCCGGCAGCCGATACCGCCGCGAAGCCGAGGAACGCCTCGCTACCGAACTCGCGCTCGTCGACCGCCACGACCTGGCCGGGTTCTTTCTCGTCTATCACGACATCCTCGAACTCGCCCGGGAGGTCGCGCATCGCGTGCGGGGCGACTCGATGCCGCGCCAACTGCTTCCGCCGGGACGCGGACGGGGGTCCTCGGTCTCCTCCGTCATCTGTTATCTGATCGGACTCTCCCACGTGGATCCGGTGCAGACGAACCTCTTTCTCGGCCGGTTCCTGAACGACGCCATGGAGAGCGTCCCGGACATCGACATCGACTTTGCGCGCGATATTCGCGAGGAACTGATCCTCGCGGTCTACGAGCGCTACGGGTACGACCACGTCGGGCTCGTGTGCACCTTCCCCACCTACCGCACGCGCTCGATCGTGCGCGAACTGGGCAAGGCGCTCAGCCTCCCGGTCGGCGACGTGGAGAAGCTGGCCAAACTCGCCGAACCCGGAGAGGACGGGTTCATGGCCGAACTGGAGCGCATCCCCGGCCTCGAGGCGCGCGCGAACTCGCGGATCTGGCGGGCCTTCGCCGAACTGGCCGAGGAGATCAGGGGACTCCCGCGGCACATCTCCCAGCACGTGGGCGGGATGATCATCTCGAGCCGGCCGCTGGTGGAGATCGTCCCCCTCGAGCCCGCCGCGTGGGAGGGGCGCGTCCTCTGCCAGTGGGACAAGGACTCCTGCGACGACGCGAGGTTCATCAAGATCGATTTCCTCGCGCTCGGGATGCTGTCGCTCGTCGAGGAGGCGGTGGAGACGATCCACGCGCGCCACGGCGAGGCCCCCGACCTCTCCCGCATCGACTATGAGGACGAGAGGATCTACGACCGCATCTGTTCGGGAGACACGGTGGGCCTCTTCCAGGTCGAGAGTCGCGCGCAGATCCAGATGCTGCGGCGGGTGCGGCCCCGGAACCTGGGCGACCTCGCGGTCCAGGTCGCGATCGTGCGGCCGGGTCCAATCGTCGGCGGGGCGGTGAACCCCTACGTCCGGCGACGCGAGCAGCTGCGCAAGAACCCGGACTACGTCGTTCCCTACGACCATCCGCTGCTCGAGGAGGTGCTCGGCGAGACGCTGGGCGTGATCATCTTCCAGGACCAGGTGCTGCAGGTGTGCAAGGCGCTCGCGGGCTTCAGCGACGGCCAGGCCGAGGGGCTGCGGCGCGCCATGAGCCGCAAGCGCTCGCGCGAGGCGCTGCTGGGGTACTGGACGACATTCCGGGACGGCGCGGCGGCGAAGGGGGTCGGCAGCCCCACCGCGAAGAAGGTGTTCGAGCAGGTCGTCGCGTTCTCGGAGTTCGGGTTCCCGAAGTCGCACGCGGTGGCGTTCGGGCTCCTCGCCTTCCAGTCCGCCTGGCTCCGCGACCGCTATCCGGCCGAGTACTACGTGGGGCTCTTCAACAACCAGCCGATGGGGTTCTATTCACTCGACGCGATCGGGCGCGACGCGCGCCGGCACGGGGTCGGCGTCCTGCTGCCGGATCTGAACGTCAGCCGGGTCGCCTGCACCGCCGAGGGAGACGATGTCCGGATCGGACTCGGCATGGTCCGCGACTGGGGTACGGAGGCGGCCGAACTCGTGGTGGACGAGCGCGAGCGCGGCGGACCGTTCGCGTCGCTGCCCGATTTTCTGCGCCGCACCCCGGCCGCGCTCAAGCGGGCCGCGATCGAGAACCTGATCTGGGTCGGCGGGCTCGACTCGCTGGGGATCGAACGCCGCGACCTGCTGTGGCAGACGGGGCTCTGGCTGGGCCCGGAGGCCGAGACGGAGGCGGAGCGCCGGCGCCGCGAACTCGCGACGAACGCCGCGGGGCTGGGCGGGGACGTGCCGCCCGTCCGCGGACGCCGAAGCGCCGACCGCTCGGACCAGGGCCAGATCGAACTCGCGCTCGACGACCCCTGTGCGGACCTGCGCTTCGCGGGCACGCACGACATGGAGAAGATGATCGCGGAGTACCGCATCCTCTCCCTCGCCGCCTCGCTGCATCACCCGTTCGCGCTCGTGGGCGACCGCCTCCCCGAGCGCACCGTCTCCTCGGCCCGCTTCCCCGGCCTTCCGAACCGGAGCGAGGTGCGGGTGGCCGGGATCGTCGTGGCCCGTCAGCGTCCGCATACGGCCAACGGCTACATCTTCATCCTCATGGAGGACGAATCCGGGCCCGTCAACGCGATCGTGAGGCCCGAGGTATATCAAAAATGCCGCGCCGCGATCCGTCTCGAACCCTTCCTTTACATCGACGGCACGCTCCAGAAGGACGGCGCGACGTACAACGTGCTCGCCGAGGGGGTGTATCCCCTGCGCCTGAGCCCCGAACTGCGGCTGAGCCGCGAGACGGTCCCCGCCGTGGAGGGAGAGGCGGACACCGCGCCTGCTCCAGTCGACCTGGACCCGGAGCCGGATCCGCTGAACCCCGCCCCGAACCGGATCGCGGCCGTGACCAACCGGAACCGGCTCGCCGGATCCGATCCGTTCGCATATCTGGAAGCGCTGAGACGCGACCCGCCCCCCACCATGAGCTGGGGCCGCGGCGGCGGCTGCCGCTAAACCGGAAACACCTGCCGCGGAGATTCGCCGGTTGTATCGTGTCTGACGATCCGCCACGAGTTGGGCCGCGGCGGAGGCTGGACGACGCAGCGCATGGAGGCAACGGATTGGGTCTGCGACCACGAAGCCTTGTCGTGGCGACCGTCGCGCATGCGGCGGCGGGTCTCATGCTGCTCGCCGGGAGCGTTCCGGCCAGCGCGCAGTCCGAGGCAGGGACGGTCGTGTGCGTGGGGAGCGAGCTGTCCACGCCGCGGACACCGGATCCCGACCGCCGATTCGGCTGGGAGGGCATGGCCGTCGTCTACCGGTCCGATGTCGCGTTGGCCTACCGGGTCGGCGTCCCGCTCGATGACCGGCAGCGTGTGGAACGAGCCCTGCGCTCGGAACTCGGCGACCACACGGAAGTTTCGTGTGTCTGGTCGAACCGGGGTGACCATCACGTCGCGATCATCAGGTACACGTCGGCGATCCGCCTCGCCCCGACGTCGGACCCGAACGGCTCCGTGTTCCAGCGCCTTGCGATCGGATTCGGGGCGAGCGCGGAGGCGGCCGAGACGAACGCGACGACCGGCAACGATCATTTCGCGAGGCACTACGACGGGGGCGGCTACGAGGTCCTCGCCCGGGAGAGCTGGGGCGTCGAGGAAGGCGGCGGGGCGCCCGGGACGGCGGACCCGCCCCCGGCGCAGGTATTCGAGGTGTTCGCCACGTTCCGCGATTGCGCGTTCTGTCCGGAGCTGGTCGTGGTGCCGCCGGGAACGTTCACGATGGGTTCCCCGGAGTCGGAGGAGTTCCGGGGGGCCGTCGAAGGTCCGCAGCACTCGGTGACGATCGGGTCTCCATTCGCGGTCGGTGTGCACGAGGTCACGTTCGCGGAGTGGGACGCGTGCGTGCGGATGGGAGGGTGCCGCTACACCCCGGCCGACCGGCGCTGGGGTCGGGCGCGTCGTCCGGTGATCCACGTGAGTTGGGAGGACGCGCAGGCGTACGTGTCGTGGCTATCCGGGCTGACGGGACAGCGGTACCGGCTTCCGAGCGAGGCGGAGTGGGAGTACGTGGCGCGGGCCGGCACGGTGACGGCCCGGTACTGGGGGGAGGACCTATCGGACCTGTGCCGCCACGCGAACGGCGCCGCGCGGCGCCCCGGGCGCCTCCGGTTCGCGGGTCCTTCCGGCTATGTGCGCGACGGACCGTGTGCCGACGACTACGGAGCCACGGCGCCGGTGGGGTCCTTCGCGCCGAACGCGTTCGGATTGTACGACGTGCTGGGGAACGTGTCGGAGTGGACGCAGGACTGCTGGAACGACAGCTACGCGGGCGCTCCGACGGATGGGAGCGCCTGGGAATCCGGCGATTGCGACCGTCGCGTCCTCCGCGGCGGATCCTGGTTCATCACCGCGTGGTTCCTCCGCTCCGCCAACCGGTCCAGGAGTGCTCCCGACACCAGGGACATGTACTACGGATTCCGCGTCGCCCGGGTGCTCCCCTGACGTCGCGCCGGAGCACGCGGCCGCGTCGTGTAGGAGGTCAGGTGCCCGGCGTAGCTTCGAGCGTTTCCAGCCAGCGATAGCCGTGGGCCGGGACGTTCGGCGACCCGGTCATGCCTTCGGGGAACATGTCGAACCTTTCGACGCGCAGTCGGTAGTCGACTTCGTGCCGGGGGTGGAAGCCCACGATCTCGCCGCGGTAGGGGACGCCGTCAAAGACCTTGCAGTACCCCGGATGGCCATCGCCGCACTCCACCCGATGGCGATCGACCGTGACCTCCTCTTCGGTGCCGGCCGCCCTGGTTCTGGAGACGATCTCACTCAGCACGTACCGGCCATCGCCATACCGGTGGGTTTCCAGGACATAGTGGTAGCCGCCCTCGTAGTCGAAACTGTTGATGAGGTCGTCATACGGCGCCCCGTCCACCACCGGACAGAAATCATCGCTCCGGGCGCATATGACCCGCGCGGGACCCACCGAGAGGGTTGCAGGGGTGGATGGCGCCGGAGCCTTCTGCAGTAGCTCCAGCAGGCGGTAGGCGTACGCGCCGGCGTCTTGCGGCGGTTCCTTCCCATCCCAGGGATCGTACTTGCCGATCCGCAGTCGGTAGTCGTAGCCGGCCTCGTATTCGAATCCCTCGATTCCGTCGTAGAAGAACGCGCCGTTGACCACCATGCACGACTGCAGGCCCACGCCGTAGCACTTGGCCAGCGTGGGGCCGACGGTCACCTCCACGGTCTCGAGGTATGCGGACTCGCCGGGCCCCGTGGAACCGCCGCAGCCGGCAACGACCAGGGCCGGCAGCAGAACGAAAGCGAAGCTTCTGCCGCGAATGGGAGTTCTCCTTTCTCGACCGGGTCTCCGACGACCCGACCGGAAATTGTACCCATCAGCCGCTCCGGAGTTCTCGTGCGGTGAACATCCGGCCAGCCCGACCCCGCGTCCGGCGTCGCGGCGGCCGCCGGTGTATCATGTCACACATGGAACGGCATACGGCAGGGGCCGGGCGCACGTCTGCCCCCATGCACACCGAGGAGCGGGAGGCGGCCGAGGAGAGGAAGGCGGCGGGAGAGCGGGAGGCTGCGGGCCGCGGCGAGCCCCGAATCGTGGACAAACCCTGGGGGCGCGAGGTGTGGTACGCCCACACGGAACGCTACGCGGGGAAGGTCCTCGAAGTCGACAGAGGGCACGTCCTCTCGCTGCAGAAGCACGTCGTGAAGCACGAGACGATGCTGCTCCAGTCCGGGCGCATGCTTTTTACGCTCAACGACGCGATCTTCGAGTGGCTCCCGGGCGAGGTGGTCTCCATTCCGCCGGGGAACGTGCACCGCATGGAGGCGCTCGAGGACAGCGTCATCCTCGAGGTGAGCACGCCGGAACTGGACGACCTGGT
The DNA here is from genome assembly GCA_009841005.1 of Gemmatimonadales bacterium. GTDB lineage: Bacteria > Gemmatimonadota > Gemmatimonadetes > Palauibacterales > Palauibacteraceae > Palauibacter > Palauibacter polyketidifaciens. The sequence goes on along the minus strand of VXMR01000062.1, from coordinate 42,648 downwards.
GCGCCTCGAGGACCGCTACGGCCGCGCCGGCCGGAAGGGCTACTGACTGCACGATGGGGTATCTACGGGCATGAAAAACAAGCCTGCGCAGCAGTCGGACCTCGGGCCCCTGATCCGCGAGGTCGAATCGCGACTCCCGGACGCGCCCGGCGAAGCCGTCCGCAATCTTTCCCGCCGTCTCTTCAGTCGCGGCTACGGCCACATCGCGGATGGACGTCCGGTTCGCGCGCTGGCGGACGACGTTGCAGCCCTCTACCGCCTGCTGGCCGGCGCCGCCGACGGCGAAATCGCGATCCGGCTCGCCTGGGACGAGGACGATCCATCCCGCGGCGTCCTTCAGACGGTGATGGAGGACCGGCCCTTCATCGTCGACACGCTGCGCGAGTACCTCCACTCGGCGAGGATCGACATTCCGCATCTTCTCCACCCGGTCGTCGTGGTGGACCGGGACGCCTCCGGCCGCGTGCTCGACATCCGCGACCACTCCGCCGAAGGCACGCGGGTGTCGGTCGTCCACATCGTGCTCGACGACGCGCACCACGCCGAAGTCCGGGAGACGCTGGAAGCCGAGGTGCGGCAGCGCCTCGAACTCGTGAGGGCGGTCACCGCGGACTTCTCCCCCATGATCGAACAGGTGGGGACGCTCGTCAGCGAACTCGAGACGAAGCGGGTCGAAACGCCGTGGCGCAGCGCCGAATTCGAGGAAATCCAGGACCTCCTCCGCTGGCTCGTGGACCCCGGGTTCGTTTTCCTCGGCTATCGCGCCTACCACATCGAGACGGATGACGCGGGCCGCGACTGGATCCGCGTCGACGAGGGGAGCGGCCTCGGGATCCTCAGGGACGACGACAAGTCGAAATATCACGAACCCCGGCCTCTGGACGAACTCCCCGCCTACCTCCGCGCCCGGGTGCTGGGCGGCCCGCTTCTCATCATCTCCAAGACCAACGCCCAGAGCCCGATTCGGCGCAACGTCCGCATGGACTACGTGGGGATCAAGCGCCTGCGCCCCGACGGGACGGTGTACGGCGAGCACCGGTTCCTCGGCCTGTTCACCGCGAAGGCGTTCTCGCAGGACGCCTCCTCCATCCCGATCCTGCGCCGCAAGCTGCGCGAGATCCTCCAACTGGAAGCCGCGCCCCCCGGATCGCACGACTACAACGTCATCCTGGGGACGTTCAACTCGATGCCGAAGGAGGAGCTGTTCCTCGCCTCGGTGGAGGAGATCCGCTCGGTCGTCGACGCGGTCATGGAGACCGGAGGCGGGGACGATGTGCGGGTCACGGCGCGTCCCGACCAGCTCGGCCGCGGCGTCCAGCTCATGGTCATCCTCCCCAGGACCCACTTCTCCGGGCAGGTGCGGAGGCGGCTGCAGACGGCGCTGACCGAGGCCTACCGGGGGACGCTCCTCAACTACCACCTCGCGCTCGGCCAGGGCGACCAGGCTCGCCTCCACTTCTACCTGGCCCACGACCCGGACGAAGTGGGGTCCGTCGACCTCGACGCCGTGCAGGCCCAGGTCCGCTCGATCGTCCGCACCTGGGAGGAGCGTCTCGAGGACGCGCTCGACGCCGTCCACGGCCCTTCGCGGGGCCACGAACTCGCAACGCATGTCGTACGGTTCTCGACCGGCTACCAGGCGGCGATGGACATCGACACAGCGGTCGAGGACGTGGCGTGTCTCGCGCGGCTGGCCGAGACGGGCGAGAGCCAGGTACTGCTCAAGCGGTCCCCGGGAGAGGGGGACGGACGGCACTATCAGCTGCGGCTGTACGCCCGGAAGGGTCAATACGTCCTGAGCGACGTGATCCCCACGCTCGAGAACCTGGGCCTCCGGGTGCTCGACTCGCTCCGCTTCACGATCCAGCTCAGGGACGAGACGCCCGACGCCACGGAAGAGACGTTCGCGGCGCGCGTCCAGTCCTTCGAAGCCGAGGCGCGGCGCGCGGGCGCCCTCGACATCGCGGCGGCGCAGGACCGGATCGGCGACATGCTGCGGGCCATCCGGGCGGGGGTGGCGGAAGACGACCGGCTGAACGAACTCGTCGTGACGGCCGGTCTCACATGGCGGGAGGTATCGGTCCTCCGGGCCTACGCGGGCTACACGTTCCGCATCGGCGCCGTCGCCGCGCCCACGGGCGGCCAGTTTCCGCTCACGGCGTACCCCGATATCGCGCGCTGCATCTTCCGGGCCTTCGAGGCGCGCTTCGATCCGGAGGCGCAGGAGGGCGCGGCCGCCGCGATGCGGCGTCTGAAGCGCGAGTTCGCGCGCGGGCTGGCCTCGGTACGCGGAATCGAGGACGACCGGACGTTGCGGCGGATGATGGAACTGGTCCACGCGACCGTGCGCACGAACCACTACCGGGGCGCGCGGCGCCGTTCGCCCCTTCTCGCGCTCAAGATCTCGAGCCGGCCCGTCGACTTCATTCCGGAGCCGAAGCCGAAGCACGAGGTCTACCTGCGCGGCCCTCGGACGGAGGCCGCCCACCTGCGCATGGACGACGTGGCGCGGGGCGGGATCCGGTGGAGCGACCGCTACGGGGACTTCCGGGTGGAAGTGCTGGGGCTCGTGAAGACGCAGCGGGTGAAGAACGCCGTCATCGTGCCCGGCGGTGCGAAGGGCGCCTTCATCGTGAAGGGCCTCCCGGAGGATCGGGAGGCGCGGCTTGCGGCGGGGCTGGACAGCTACCGGGACTTCATTCGCGGTCTGCTGGAAGTCTCGGACGATGTCGTCGATGGCGAGGTGACGCGACCCCGGGGAATGGTGATCCACGACGGGCCCGACCCGTACCTTGTCGTTGCGGCGGACAAGGGGACGGCGAAGAACTCGGATACGGCCAACGAACTCGCGGCGGAAGCGGGCTTCTGGCTCGATGACGCCTTCGCTTCGGGCGGATCGCAGGGGTACGACCACAAGAAAGAGGGGATCACGGCCCGCGGTGCGTGGGAGTGCGTGAAGCGCCACTTCCGGGAAGCGGACATCGACTACGAGAACGAGCCCTTCACGGCCGTCGGCATCGGGGACATGAGCGGCGACGTGTTCGGCAACGGGATGCTGCTCAGCAAGCAGATCCAGCTCGTCGCCGCCTTCGATCACCGCGACATCTTCCTCGATCCGACCCCGGATCCGAAGGCGTCGTGGGAGGAACGGAAACGGCTGTTCGAACTCCCGGCCTCGTCGTGGGCCGACTACGACGCCGAACTTCTGAGCGAGGGGGGTGGCGTCTACGACCGAACGGAGAAGCAGATCCCCCTCTCACCGCAGATCCGGGAGCGCCTCGGCATCGATCACGAGGAGATGAACGGGAACGAGCTGATCCGCGCGATCCTGTCGGCGCCGGTCGACCTCCTCTGGAACGGCGGCATCGGCACGTACGTGAAGGCGAGTTCGGAACGACACACCGATGTCGGCGACCCGAGCGGCGATCCCACGCGGGTCGATGCAACGGGCATTCGGGCGCGCGTCGTGGGGGAGGGCGGCAATCTCGGCTTCACGCAGCGCGCCCGGGTCGAATACGCGCTCCGCGAGGGGAGCATCAACACCGATGCCGTGGACAACTCCGCCGGGGTCGACATGTCCGACCACGAGGTGAACCTCAAGATTCTCCTCGGCGCGCCGCTGTCGCGCGGGGGGATCGACTACGAGGCGCGAAACGATCTGCTCCGGGAGTGCACCGATGAGGTCGCGTGGAAGGTCCTCCGCAACACGTACAGCCAGAGCCTCGCGATCAGCCTCGACTACATCCGGGCGCGGCGCGCGCCCACCGCATTCCGCGAGGTGATCCAGCGTTTCGAGCGGGAAGGGATCCTCGATCCGGCCCTCGAATACCTGCCGGCGGGCGAGGAACTCATCGAACGGGAGAACGTCGGAGCGCACCTCACGAGGCCGGAACTCGCGACGGTCATGGCCTACTCGAAGCTCCATCTCAAGCATGCGCTCACGGAGTCCAGCGTGTCGCGCGACCCGGCGATGATGGAACTGGTGGAGGACTACTTCCCGTTCGGGGCGCTGAAGGAGGTCGAGGCAGCGGACCTCGAGGAACACCGGCTGCGCCCGAACATCTCGAGCATGCTGCTGACGAACCGCTTCGTGGACCGCATGGGCGCCACGAGCCATATCCGGCTCATGGAGGAGACCGGGCGCGCCGCCGCGACCGTCGCCCGCACCTGGTACGTCGCGTCACGGATCGCGGACGCCGAGGACCTGTACGAGCGGCTGCGCGTCGCCGACGTGCGGATGCGGAGCGGGGCGCAGAACGAGTGCTACCTCGCCATGGCCGACGCACTGACGCGCGCGACTCGATGGCTCCTGCAGCGGACCACCCCCGGCGAGCCGATCAGCGAGGCGATCGAGTGGCTGCACGACCCCGTGCGGGCGGTCCGCGAGGCACTGCCGGAGCTGCTCACCGCGGAGCGGCGGGAACGTTTCGAGTCCACCTGCTCGCTGCACGAGATGGACGGACTCGATCCGGACGGCGCGGCGCAACTCGCGACCTTCCGCTACGTGGACGAACTGCTGCCGATCGCCAGCCTCATCCGTGAAACGGGCGCCGGCACGCGCGAGGTCGGCGCCGTGTACTTCGGCCTCGCCGAGGAGATCGACTTCCCGTGGCTGCGGAGCCGCGTCTACTCGCAGGCCACGGACGATCCGTGGGACCAGAGGGCGGCGCGCATCCTCGTCACGCGACTCGAGCTCGCGCGTTCCCGCATGGCGGCGCAGATCATCGCCCGTGCCGAGGCGTCGACGACGGAAGACGCGATGAGATCCTTCCGGCGCCGGAACGCCGTGGGGTTGAGCCGAATTCGGAACGTGATCGCCGACGTCCGGAGCACGGGCGCGGAACTCCCCGGGCTCGTCGTGGCCGTCGATGCCGTCAACGATCCGGGGATCCTGGAACCCCCGGACCGCTGATCGGCTCGGGCAGCCGGCGCGCGGCCGCCCTCAGCTGGGGCTAGTAGTTGACGTACTGCTCCAGCTCCCACTCGGAGACCGACGCCACGTAGTCGCTCCACTCGGACTTCTTGCGGCTCACGAACTGCTCGAAGATGTGGTCGCCGAGCGCGTCCTTCATCACGTCGTTCGCCTCGAGTTCCTCCACCGCCTCGCCGAGGTTGGCGGGCAGCACCTCGAGTCCGATCTCCGCGCGCTGCTCGTCGGTCAGCTGCCACACGTTCGTGTCGAGCGGCGGCCCCGGATCGATCCGGTTCTCGATGCCGTCGAGGCCCGCGGCGAGCTGGACGGCCGTCGCCAGGTAGCCGTTGCAGGACGGGTCGGGCATGCGGAACTCGAGCCGCGTGCCGACGCCTCGCTGCTCGGGGATGCGGATCATCGGCGAGCGGTTCCGCTGCGACCAGGCGATGGAGATCGGCGCCTCGTAGCCGGGCACGAGCCGCTTGTAGCTGTTCACGATCGGGTTGGTGACCGCCGCGATGGCCCGCGCGTGCTTCTTCAGGCCGCCGATGTAGTGGAGCATGACCTCCGCCAGCTCGTAGTCGGCGTTCGCGTCGTGGAAGATGTTCTTCCCGTCCTTGAACAGCGACTGGTGTGTGTGCATGCCGGAGCCGTTCGCGCCGAAGATCGGCTTCGGCATGAACGTCGCGTGGAGCCCGTGCGCGTGCGCGACGTTCCGGACGATGAACTTGAAGGTCATGAGGTCGTCGGCGGTGCGCAGCGCCTCGCCGTACTTGTAGTCGATCTCGTGCTGGCCCTCGGCGACTTCGTGGTGCGCGGCCTCGATATCGAGGCCCATCGCCTCCATGGCGGTGACCATCTCGCGTCGCGCCCGCTCGGCGAGGTCCGACGGCGTGAGGTCGAAGTACCCGCCATCGTCGTCGGTGACGAAATTGCAGCTGCCGTCCTCGTTCGTCTTGAAGAGGAAGAACTCGGCCTCGACGGCGGAGAACATCGTGTAGCCCATCGATTCGGCCCTGGCAACGACGCGCTTCAGCGCCGCGCGCGGGCAGCCGCCGAACGGCTTGTTGTACGGGCGCCGCACGTCGCAGTACATCTGGGCCACCCGGGCGTCCGGGTTCCCCCACGGGAAGACCCGGAACGTGTCCAGATCGGGCCTGAGGAGCATGTCGCTCTCCTCGATGCGGACGTAGCCGCCGATCGACGATCCGTCGAACATGACCTTGGCGTCGAACCCGTCTTCGAGCTTGCTCGCCGGAACCTCGACGTTCTTCGCGAAGCCGTCGATGTCGATGAAGATGAGACGAAGGAAACGGACGTTCAGATCCTCGCAGAGCTTCAGGATCGCGTCCCGGTCGCCGGTGGCGACGGTGCTCCCGTAGTCGTCGTATCGAATGTGCGAGGGGTGTTCACTGGGTGCCGCAAAAACGGCGTCGGACATGGCGCGACCTCCGGGTCACTTGGGGGCGTACTGAGGGGGGGTTCGTACGTCCGGCTCCGCGCCTGGCGGTCGGGCACGACCCGCAATGTCGCGAGGCACTATGGGGAGCGGATAGGCCATCGTCAACCTCGCCCGCCGCCGCCGAACGATCGGCGACCCCGCGGCGGTCACCGCCAGCTCCACCGCCGGACGGTCTCCGGCCTCCGGGCGCATGCCACGGCGCCCGTGAAACCTTCCCCGGGGAAGAGGTCGATCAACCACCACGAACGCCCGTCGAGTTCCCCGCGAATCGTGTCGACGCGGCCCAGCGGACGCGATAAACCGAGTCCGGCGGCCTTGAGGATAGACTCCTTCCGGGCCCAGATCCGGAAGAACTCCGGCCTCGCCGCCGGGGTCTCCCAGTCGGACCGGAGGCGCCGTTCCTCGGGGGAGAGGTGGTCGCGGGCGAGATCCCCCGGGTAGCTGAGCGGCCGGATGCGTTCGATGTCCACTCCGATCTCGCCAATCTGGCCCACCGCGCAGAGCGCGAGTCCGCCCGAGTGGCTGAGGTTGAAGAAGAAGGGGGGAGCATCGCCGGCCCCGTCGCTCCCTCGTAACAGCCGAGGCTTTCCGTGCTCTCCGTACTCCAGCGCCAACTCGCCGGGCGGGACGCGCATATACCCGGAGAGGAGGCGTCGCAGGGCGATGCGGGCGCAACGGAAGCGGGCGCGTGCCTTCGCGTTGACGAGTCGCTCGGCGCGGGCCCGCTCGTCCGGACTCAGGAGGGCGTCGCCGCCGGAACCGTCACAGGCGGAGAGATCGATTCTCCAGACGTGAAGATCGGACCCCGGCAGCCCTGGGGGATGGGTACCCGCAGGCCAGTCCCCGCCGTTCAGAAGGCGGCGTACCAGTCGAGCGTGGACTGAAGACCTTCGGTGAGCGTCCACCGGGGTTCGTATCCCAGCCGTTCCCGGGCTTTCGAGATGTCCGCGTAGGAATGCCGGACGTCACCGACCCGGAAGCGCTCGTACACCGGTTCGGCGTTTCCCACATCCGGCCGCTTCTTCGCAAGCCCCGACCGAATGAGGGCGAACAGCTCGTTCAGCGTCGTCGGATCTCCCGCGGCGACGTTGTAGACGCCGAGCGCCGCCTCCGCCCCCGTCGTGGCGGCGAGCAGGTTCGCCTGTACCACGTTGTCGATGTAGCAATAATCCCGGGTCGTCTTCCCGTCCCCGAAGATCTGGCACGGCTCTCCCGCGAGCATCCTCAGGGTCCAGCGCGGTATGACCGCGGCGTACGGTCCGTCGGGTGCCTGCCTCCTGCCGAAGACGTTGAAGTAGCGGAGTCCGACGACCTCGATGTTGTAGCTGCGGCGGTACATCTCCGCGTACAACTCGTTGACGCGCTTCGTGGCCGCATAAGGGGAGGACGGGTTTCCGATGCGGGCCTCCACCTTCGGGAGGTAGGGCGAGTCCCCGTACACCGAACTCGAGGAGGCGTAGATGAGGCGGGAAACGCCGGCGTCGCGGGCCGCGTCCAGCACGTTGATGAACCCCTCGACGTTGCGGGCATACGTCTCCTGCGGCTCCTTGACGGATCGGGGCACCGAACCCAGCGCGGCCTGGTGCAGCACGATGTCGACATCGCGGCATGCCTCGAGGACCGCGTCGGCATCGACGACGTCCTGCTCGAGGAAACGGCACCGGTCCGCCGGGGCGCCCGATGCCGCCACGGCTTCGTCGATGTTGCCGCGGTTTCCGGTCGAGAGGTCGTCGAGCGCCACGACCTCCTGTCCCAGCGTCAGGAGCCGCTCGACGAGGTGCGATCCGATGAACCCGGCGCCTCCCGTGACCAGCCATCGTCGAGGGGCCGCGGCGAGTTCTTCGCAGGCGAGGTCATAGGCGGTTTTCACGCGCTACATGTTATGCTTGCGGCGGCGGACGGCGGAACCCCTCGCGCCGCCGCGCGCGCTGCGTACTTGAAACCTGCCCCCTGTCGGGCGGAGTATGAGGGGGACCGGCGAAGGAAGGCGGGGCGGGTTCGGACGACCACGGAGTCGGAAGGCGCCATGGCCGAAGAAGGCATGAACGAGATCCTGAGGAAGAAGATCTGGAGGAAGCTCCAGGCTCTCCCCGAAGACAAGCAGTACGAGGTCGTCGATTTCATCGACTATCTCGCATCGAAGTACGCATCCCGGCCGGCGGCCGGCGCGGATCCGTTCCAGCACTTCGCAGAATCCGTCCATCGGGGGCTGCGGAGGACGCGGGCCTCGACCACCGCGGTCAAGGGGACGATGAAGGTGCTCGGCGCGGCCGACCGCGTGATCGACTCGTTCCGCGAGGCCGGGCGGGGATTCCTCGCCGAACTCGAAGCGGGAAGCCCGGAACCGGAACCCCGGGAGGATCGCCCGCCGCCCGAGACGCGCGAGATCGTCGTCGACCCGTAGGACGGCGGTTGCCGCCGGGCGACCGGCCGCTCGTTGACGTCGCGAGGGCCGTCGCCTACGATGGCGCATGGAAGCTCCCACGCCGCGCTCCAGCCGCGAAGCACTGACTTTCGATGACGTTCTGCTCGCACCCGGGCATGCGCTCGTTCATCCGGCGGATGTCGATGTCTCCACTCGCCTGACTCAACGGATCCGACTCCAGATTCCGCTGCTCTCCGCCGCCATGGACACGGTGACGGAGTCCCGCATGGCCATCGCTCTCGCGCGCGAGGGGGGGATCGGCATCATCCACAAGAACATGCCGATCGAAGACCAGGCCCGGCAGGTCGACCGGGTGAAGCGGTCCGAGAGCGGGATGATTCTGGACCCCGTCACGCTCGGACCCGACGCCACCCTGGGCGAGGCCCGACGGCGGATGAGGGACTTTTCGATCAGCGGGGTCCCCATCGTGGGCGACGACGGCGCCCTCGTCGGGATTCTGACCAACCGGGACCTGGTGTTCGAGACCGACCTCTCGCGGTCGGTGCGGGAGGTGATGACGAGCGAGAATCTCGTGACGGCGCCCGCCGGGACCTCGCTCGACGAGGCGGAGGAGATTCTCCGCCGTCACAAGATCGAGAAACTCCCCGTGGTGGGAGAGGACGGGCGGCTCGCGGGGCTCATCACCGTCAAGGACATCTTCAAGCGGCGGCAGTTTCCCAACGCGACGAAGGATGGCCACGGACGGCTCCGGGCAGGGGCGGCCGTGGGGGCGAGCCGGAACGAACTCGAGCGGGCGCGGGAACTCGCCGGGGCCGGCGTGGACGTCATCGTCGTCGACACCGCGCACGGGCACTCGGAAGGCGTCCTCGAGGCCGTCACCCGGGTGCGGGAGGCGCTCCCCGACATCGACCTCATTGCCGGCAACGTCGCGACCCGGGAGGGGGCGGCGGCGCTCGTCGAGCGGGGGGTGAACGCGGTCAAGGTCGGCGTGGGGCCGGGATCCATCTGCACGACGCGCGTCGTCACGGGGGTGGGCGTGCCTCAGATCACCGCGATCGAGGACAGCGTGGCGGGGGCGGAGGGCCGGGTGCCGGTCATCGGCGACGGCGGCATCAAGTACTCCGGCGATCTCGTGAAGGCGATCGCGGCGGGGGCGGAGACGTGCATGCTCGGGTCCATGTTCGCGGGCACCGACGAGAGCCCGGGGGAGACCTTCCTCCTCGAGGGGCGGCGGTTCAAGGTGATCCGCGGCATGGGTTCGCTGGCGGCCATGCAGGCCGGCTCGGCCGACCGGTATTTTCAGGAGGGATCGTCCGCCCAGAAGCTGGTCCCCGAGGGGATCGAAGGCCGGGTGCCCTACAAGGGGCCGGTGTCGGACACCGTGTTCCAGCTCGTCGGCGGTCTTCGCAGCGGCATGGGGTACTGCGGCGCCGCCGACATGGACGAACTCCGCCGCGATGCCCGCTTCCTCCGCATCACTTCCGGCGGACTTCGCGAGTCCCATCCGCACGATGTCGTGATCACGCGCGAAGCCCCCAACTACCACGTCTAGCAACCCGTGGCAAAACCCTGCTGCGTTCGAGCGGCACTGCATCTCGCCTGAAACGCTTCGCCGCCGGGTCCGTCTCGACACGGCACATCCGCTTCTGTACCATTATTCGCGTGTTGTCCGGTCCTGCTTCCGGAGCGACGCCTTGGCGGGGTGGAGGGGCCTGGGGGTAGCAGCACCAGAGTTGTGGCACCAAGGGGGGATTTGCCGTCTGATGACCTATCGATCATCGAGAACGCTCGTCCCTGCGTGCCTTCATTGGGTCGGTCTTCTGCTCGCGGTGTTTGTGCTGCACGGCTGCGCGCTCACCCAGCGTACACCCGAACTCGGCCCGGCCCCGGAGAACGCGAACGTCGAGCAGGGGGCGCCCGAGGCCGGCGCGGCGGATCCACCCGAAACGACCCCGCAGCCGGGAGACGCTCCCGCGTCGGCGCCGGCTCCGGACGACGAGTTGATGCCGGAGGACCCGGTCGTGCCGGGCCCGGCAGACGATACGGATGCCGAGCCCACGCCGGCGGAGATTGATCGGGCCATCCGCGAGATGCTAGGCGGCGACCCGATGGGGCTGGTGCACGAAGGAGAGGATCCGCGCGTCTTCAGGCTTGAGATGAACGAGCGCGTCCGGTCGTGGGTCCACTACTTCCAGACCGCCATCGGCGAACGCTTCGGGACCTACCTCGGCCGCAAGACCCGTTACGAGCCCATGATTCGCCGGAAGCTGCGCGAGGCGGGGCTGCCGCAGGACCTGATCTACCTCGCGCTCATCGAGAGCGGGATGAACCCGAACGCCTACAGCCGCGCGAGCGCGGTGGGGCTGTGGCAGTTCATCTCGGGCACGGGGCGCCAGTACGGCCTCGAAATATCCTACTGGATCGACGAACGGAGAGATCCGGAGAAGGCGACGGACGCCGCGGTCCGGCACCTCAAGGACCTCTACGACGAGTTCGGTTCCTGGTATCTCGCGGCCGCGGGCTACAACGGAGGACCCAACCGGGTCCGCCGCGGGCTGCGCACCGTGCCGGGCGGCACCTTCTGGGATCTCGCCGACCGCCGTCTGCTGCGGCGCGAGACGCGGGACTACGTGCCCAAGATCATCGCGGCGGCCATTATCGGGCACGATCCCGCGCGCTACGGGTTCCCGGATCCCGAGAGAGAGACGATCCCGGAGTACGCGAAGGTGCGCGTGCCCGACGCGACGAGCTTCGACGTCCTGGCGGAGGCCGCCGGGACCGACGAGGAAACGATCAACCTCCTCAACCCCGAGTTTCCGCGCGACGTGACGCCGCCGAACCGCGAGGTCGAGGTTCGGGTCCCGGTCGAGGGCGCCGCCCGGTTCGCGGCGCGGTATGCGGCCGTGCCCGTGGATGAGCGGGTGACCTGGACGTTCCACACGGTCCAGCGCGGTCACACGCTGGGGTGGATCGGGCAGCAGTACGGTGTGTCGGTGGCGGCGCTGCGTGCGGCGAACGGCAACCTGAACCCGCGTCGCCTGCAGATCGGCCAGGAACTCGTCATTCCCCGGTCGGCGCGGGCGCCCGGCGCATCGATCGCGCGCAGCTCGCCCACTCGCCCGCTCGACGCGCGGACGAACGCCGAGGGGACGACCGTCGTCACGGTGCAGCGCGGGCAGACGCTGGACGTGATCGCGCAGCGATACGGCGTGTCGGTGGCGGCGTTGCGGGCCGCGAACGGCAATGTGAATCCGCGACGCCTGCAGATCGGCCAGGAGTTGCTGATTCCGCGAACGGGCGGGTCGACGGGAACGGGTTCGACGGGGTCCGCGAGCAACGGCGCCGGGCCTGTGACGATCGTGGTCCGGCCGGGTGACTCGTTATGGCTGATCGCCCGCCGACATTCGGTATCGACGCGCGACCTCATCGAATGGAATCGCCTCTCCTCGACCCGGATCCATCCCGGCGACCGGCTCGAGATCCGGCGCTGAGCCGCCGCGCGCGGGGCCGGAAAGCGGATAGAGGGCCGCACCGGCCTGCTCGCCGGGCTCCCCGGACCGCTTCGGCAGGCCGCTGCGCGTATCCACGATGATCTGCGCCCTCTCGAGCACGAGACCGTAGTCCACCTGCGGGTGATCCGTGATCACGACCGTGGCGTGGCTCGATGCGACCGACTCCGCCGTCAGGGGCTGCGATTCGAGGTCTCCGCCCTCCAGTGCCAGCCGCGGCACGAACGGATCGTGATATGAGACCTCGGAGCCCTGCCGGCGCAGGAGTTCGATGACGTCGAGCGCCGGACTCTCGCGGACATCGCCGACGCCCGGCTTGTAGGCGACGCCCAGCAGCAGGACGCGGCTGCCGTTCAGCGGTCGCCGGTGCCGGTTGAGCGCCTGCGCGACGCGATCCACGACGTAGCGCGGCATCTCGGCGTTGACCTCGGCGGCGAGTTCGATGAAGCGGGTCCGGTACTGGAGCGTCCGCATCTTCCAGGCGAGGTACTGCGGGTCGATCGGGAGGCAGTGACCGCCCAGCCCGGGGCCGGGCGTGAAACGCATGAAGCCGTACGGCTTCGTCGCCGCGGCCTCGACGACCTCGCCGATGTCGATCCCCAGACGATCCGCGATGACCGCCATCTCGTTCACAAGCCCGATGTTCACGGCGCGGAAGGTGTTCTCGAGCAGTTTCGTGAGTTCCGCGACCTCGGGCGACGAAACGCTCACGACCTCGTCGATGACTCTCTCGTAGAGGCCATCGGCGAGTTCGCGGCAGGAGGCGGTCAATCCGCCCACGACCTTCGGCGTATTCGTGAAGGTGTAGGTGGGGTTGCCGGGGTCTACGCGCTCGGGGCTGAAGGCGACGAAGAATTCCTTTCCCGCCGTGAGTCCGCCCTGTTCGAGTTCCGGCTGCAGGAGTTCCCGGGTCGTGCCCGGGTAGGTGGTCGACTCGAGGACGATGAGTTGACCGGGCCGGAGGCCGTCGCGGATGTGCGCGAGCGCGTCGAGTATGTGGGAAACGTCGGGATCGCCGGTCTTCCCGAGCGGGGTGGGGACGCAGATGATGACGGCGTCCATCTCCGCGAGCCGGCCGAAGTCCGTTGTCGCATCGAGGAGGCCGCTCTCGACGGCGGCGGCGACGGTGCGCGCCGGGACATCGCCGATGTGGGAGTCGCCACGCCTCACCCGCCGGACGACACGCTCGTCGATATCGAACCCCAGCGTCCGAAAGCCTGCGCCGGAGAACGCCGTGACGACCGGAAGACCGACATAGCCGAGCCCGAGCACGCCCACCCGGGCCGTGCCCGACTCGATCTTCGTCCGCAGCGCCTCCCGGTGGCTCACCGCGTCCCCCGTATCCGCATCACTTCGCAGCCGACTTCCAGGTGCCGGATCGTCCCCCGCGCTTCTCGAGGAGTCGAATCGGCCCCAGCGTCATGCCCCGGTCGATCGCCTTGCACATGTCGTAGAGGGCGAGCAGGCCGGCCGCGACGCCTGCCATCGCCTCCATCTCGACGCCCGTGCGCCACTCCGCCGAGGCCCGCACGCCGAGCCGGTAAGCCGGCGGCGTCTCCTCGGCTTCCAGGTCGACATCTACCGCGTCGAGCGGGATCGGATGGCAGAGCGGAACGAGCGCGGACGCCGCCTTGGCCCCCTGGATCGCCGCGAGACGGGCTACGGCGAGCGCCTCTCCCTTCTCGACCTCGCCCTCCCGGATGGCATCGAGGGTCGCGCGGCTCATTCGGATCCGGCCCTCGGCCACGGCCACGCGTCGCGTGAGAGGTTTCTCTCCCACGTCGACCATTCGCACCCGCCCTTCCGGATCCAGATGTGTGAGTCCGTCCACGAAGCTGCCTCCCGTCACAAACTTCTCAGTACCCCCGCAAACTGCGGTGTTCCCGCCGTCCGGCCAGTGGGGCGACCGGCGAAGGCCGCGCTCATCTCCTCGAGCAGGAGGGCTGTCGTCGCCTGCGGATTCAGGTTGCGGCCCACCCCTTCCATGGCCGCATCGACGGCCCCGAGGGCTTCTAGAACCGCGCCTTCCGCCGGGCCGCCCCTCGCGCCCCCGGCGTCTCGGCCGCCCGCTGGATCGAGCGCCGCGTCGGGGGCTCCGGCGGCGACGCAGAGCATGTCCCGAAGGCGGTTGCGCAGCGCTTCGAGCGCCGGTTCCAACTCCCCTCGCGCGCCGCGTGCGGAGTAGCGGGAGGCGGCGCGATAGCGCGCCTGCGGCGAACCGTCGAGGGCGGCGGCCAGCAGGCCGTCCGCCGCGGCCTCGGATTCGCCGGCTTCGGAGTCGACGAGCGTGCGCGCCCGGTAGACCGCGCCGCCGGCCCGCCGGGCGACCGCCCGTGCGCGGTCGTCATCGCGCACGCCGAGCTGTTCCGCCACATAGGCCGCCACGTGTTCGGTCGGCAGCGGCGCGATGCGGAGCGGCACCGTGCGGGACCGGATCGTCGGCAGAAGGGCGTCCGGACGGCCGCTCGTGAGGACGATGTAGGCGAACGGCGGCGGCTCCTCCAGGAGCTTGAGAAAGGCGTTCGCCGCCTCGGGGCTCGCGCTCTGCGGCACCATCCGCTCCGCGTCCTCGATCACGAACACCGACCTGCGTGCCATCGACGGACGCCGGGACGCCTGGTCCCGGATGTTCTCCACGGCGGCCACGTAGAGTCCCGTGACGGCGTCCGGGTCCAGGCGTGCGTGGAGATCCTCCCGCAGCAGCGCGAGACGCTCGTGCCGCTGCGCCTCGATGGCTTCCCGCAGCTTGGCCCGCGAGGCGGCCCGCTTCGGGCGCGGCATCGGGAAGTGGAGGTGGATGTCCGGGTGTTCCAGCCGCGCCGCCATGCGGCAGGGCCGGCACGCTTCGCAGGGCACATCCTCCGCCCCCGCCGGCTCGCACTGGAGCGCGCGCGCGATCCACAGCGCCAGCGAACGCTTGCCGACCCCCTCCGGGCCGTGGACGAGAAGCGACTGCGGCAGTCTCCGGCCCGCGACCGCGCTCGCCAGCCGTTGCAGGAGGTCCTCCTGTCCCCAGGGACGCTCGGCGTTCACGGGCGACCCCTCAGCCACCGGACCGGATCCACCGCGCGGGGCCCCACCGTCCCCGGCTCGTAGATCTGGAACTCGATGTGTGGCCGGGTGGCGTCCCCGCCCACGTGGCCGAGCGCCTGTCCCTCGCCGACCGCCTGTCCCTCGCCGACCGTGACGTCGCGGAGCTTCTGATAGGACGAGTAGAAACCCCCGCCGTGATCGAGGATCACCGTCAGTCCCGAGGCGCGCGCCGCCACGGAGGCGACGGTGCCGCGGTCCACCGCGTTCACGGGCGTGCCGCGCGGGGCCGCGATCCCGATCCCTTCCCGCGGGATCGTCGTGCGTCCTTCCCGCTCGGGCCCGAACCGCCACAAGACCTCCCCCTCGACGGGCCAGGCGAGGCTCCCGAGATCCCCGGTCGTCAGCGACGAGACCGACGCCGCGCCCGCCTCGCGTTCCGCCGAGCGGCGTCGTTCTTCCAGCCCCGCCATGAGCGCCCGCAACTCGGCCTCTTCCGCCGCCAGCCGGGCCAGCGTCAACTGCGCCTCGTCGCGGCGGTCGGCGAATCGGCGCAACCGCTCCTGCCTCTGCCGCTCCAACCTCTCCAATTTGTCGTATTCCCGGCGATTCTCCGCTCGCACGCGCGCGATCCGGTCGCCTTCCCGGCTCAGTCCGCCGCGCAGGTCCGCGAGGGTGTCCTCCAGCTTCTTCACGTCCTCCACGAGCATGCGGTCGAAGACGGCGATGTCGCGGAGATACCTGTAGCGATTGAGCAGGTCCGAGAACGACCGGGAGGAGAGGAGCACCTCGACGGTGCGGAGGGGGCCGCGCTTGTAGATGTCGCGGAGCCGCGCCCGCAGCACGACCTGGCGCGCCGCGAGTTCGTCGCGCGTGAGCAGCATCTCGCGCGTCATGGCCGTGAGCTGCTCGGAGAGCGCGAGCCGTTGAACGTCGAACTCGGCCAGGAGGCTCGCCGAAGCAGCGATCTGTCGTTCGATGTTCACGAGTTCGGCCGAGTCGCCGGTGACCTGGCCCGCGATCCCCTCGAGTTCCCGGCGCAGCCGCTGTCGTTCCTCGCGGATGAGTTCGAGCCGTCCCTCGCTCTCCTCCAGGCGGCGCCGCACATCCGACGACTCCTGCGCGATCGCGGGAAGGGGCGCGGTCCATGTCGGGCTCGTCGCGACGGCGAAGCTCACGGCCCCGACGAGCCGCGCCGCCCACGCGCGGCGTCGCAGACCCCAGGGCCGCCCGGCACTCCGCCCCCCGGACGGACGGCTAGGACGGGCCATACGCGCGTCCCACTTCACGGTGCACGGAGTAGGCGGCTGCGAGCAGGCCGAGGAGGGCGGCGGCTGCGACGCCGGACGCGGTCCAGAGGTGCGGGAGCCACGCGAGCGATTCGATGGCGGCGAAACGGATGGGGAAGACGACGTACGCGAGCCGCGTCACGCCGAGCGCCAGCAGCCCGCCCGCGAGCCCGGTGACCGCGCCTTCGAGAAGGAAGGGCCGCTGGATATAGCCTTCCCGCGCGCCCACGATCTGCATGATCTCGATCTCTTCACCGCGCGCGAGGATGGCCATGCGCACCGTCGTGACGATGAGAAGCACCGCGATCAGGGCGAATCCGCCGCCCAGGGCCAGCGCGATCCCCACCGCCGCGCTCCGCAGCGCGAAGAGCCGCTCCACCCACTCATCCCCGAACCGCGCCTCCTCGATGAACGGATACGCCGCCAGCGCGCCCGCGGTCTCCGACACCGTTTCCGGCGTGCGGAAGCCCTCCCGGAGCCGGAGGTGAAACGAGGCCGGAAGCGGGTTCACCCGCAATTCCCCGTAGACGTCCGAGAACTCGACGAGATCGCGCCGCGCCCGCTCCAGCGCGTCGTCCTTCGATACGTAGCGCACGGATTCCACCGCCGGGAGCGCCTCCAACTCCCGCCGGGCGGCCCGCACCTGTTCCGAGCCGGCGTCATCGAGCAGGTAGCCGACGACCTCCACGCGGCGTTCCACGTCGCCGATCACGCCGCCGATATTGTGCGCAACGAGCCCGAAGAGGCCGAGGATCACGAGGCTGAGCCCGGTCGCCCCGATCGAGAGGGCGCACAGCAGAGGGGTGCGCCGGAAGCCGGCGAGCGCCTCGCGCATGAATCTCATGCGGCGGAGTCGCGGGCAAGTCGCCCGTCCTCCAGCTCGAGTCGACGGATGTCCGGGTGTCGGCGCACGAAGTCCGCGTCGTGCGTGGCCATGAGCACGGCCGTGCCGAGCCGGTTCAGCATGCGGAACAGCTCGAACACGCCCCCCGCGGCGTCGGGATCTAGGTTGCCCGTGGGCTCGTCCGCGAGGAGGATCCGCGGTTCCGTGGCGAGGGCGCGCGCCACCGCGACGCGCTGCCGTTCACCGCCCGACAGCTCCGATGGTCGCGAGCGGTGGCGGGCGGCGAGCCCGACCTGACTCAGCAGCCGCTGTACGCGGCCCGCGATCTCGCGTCGCGGGGTCCCGATGACTTCGAGCGCGAAGGCCACGTTCTCCGCGGCGGTCAGCCGCTCCAGCAGCTTGAAATCCTGAAACACGAACCCCACGCGCCGTCGCAGCGCCGGAATATCCCGGCGGCGGACCCGCCTCGAGTTGTAGCGTGAGACCTGAACCTCGCCTTCGGTCGGTCGGGTCTGGAAGTGGATCAGTTCCAGCACCGTCGACTTGCCCGCCCCCGAGGGTCCGGTGAGGAAGGCGAACTCCCCCTTCCGGAGACGGAAGGACACCCCCCGAAGCGCGTCTCCGGAGCGCGGATAGGCCTTCGAGACATCTCTCAGCGAGATCATCCCGCAGCAACCCGCGCCGCGCAGAACCGGGCGCAGAGGTCGATGGCGGCCCGCATCGCTCCCGGATCCGCGATCCCGCGGCCCGCGATGTCCATCGCCGTGCCGTGATCCGGAGACGTTCGCGGGAAGGGGAGCCCCGCCGTCACGTTCACGCCTTCGTTCATCGCGATCGTCTTCAGCACCGCGAGCCCCACGTCGTGGTAGGGCGTCACGACGAGGTCCACCTCCCCCGAGAGCGCCTTCAGGAAGACGGTGTCCCCGGGGAAGATGCCGAAGACTTCCACGCCGGGATCCGCAGCGAGCCGCGCGAGCGCCGGCGCGAACACTTCGATCTCCTCATCGCCGAAGAGTCCGCCTTCGCCCGCGTGCGGATTGAGCCCCGCGAAGGCGAGGCGGGGCCGCTCGATCCCCCACCAGGCGCGCAGCGCTTCGATCGCGATCTGCGATCTGCGTGCGAAAAGGTCCACATTGAGCACGGAGGGCACGTCGCGCAGGGGGAGATGCGCGGTGAGGAGCGCGAGGCGCAGCGGTCCGCCGAGCGGCGTGCGCTCGGCGGACATCATCATCGTGACCTCGTGCGCTCCCGCCAGTTCCTGGAGAAACTCCGTGTGACCCGGGTGCGCGTACCCCGCGGCCCGCAGCGCGGTCTTGCTGATCGGAGCCGTGACGATTCCGTCGATCTCTCCCGTCCGCGCCATCGCCACGGCCCGTTCGATGGCCCGCCCCGACAGCAGGCCCGCGAGCCGCTCGCCGCCCGTGGGGTCCCAGTCTCCCACCGTCTCCCGGGGCACTCCTTCCAGGTGATCCTCCACCTCGCCGAGCGACCGCGGCCCCACCAGGACCGCTTCGATCCCGTCCATCCCCGAGAACGAGGAGAGCGCCGCCGCGGTCACCTCCGGCCCGATCCCGCGCGGATCCCCCAGCGTGATCCCGAGGCGCGGCATGTGGGTCATCCCCCTCAGAATCTCACATCGATGTAGGTGTTGGCACGCACCTCCTGGAGAATGATGTCGATCTGCTTGCGAGTGCGGAGGCTCTGCCGGATCTGATCCCGCACGTCGCCGATCTCGATCGGGCCTTCGGGACGGAACGTCAGGACATGGACGAGCCCGAACTCGGTGGGCCCGCCACGCTCCATCGGCAGCGGCCCGTACACCATCCCCTCCGTCGGGGCGGTGAGTCCGGACTCACCGCCCGCGCCCGTGAACTGGCTGACGAGACTCGCGAGCGAGACGTCGTCGAAGCGGATCGCCTCATCCGCCACCTGTCCGCGGAACAGGGCCACGAGTCGCTCCGGGTCGGAGCCCGCCCGCAGGCTGTCCGCGATCTGAATCGCGAGCGTCCGGGCTTCCTCGATGTCCTCATCCTTGATCTCGGGTCGCAGGAGGATGTGACGCAGAAAACGCTCCGCCCCCCGCTGGCGCTCGATCTTGATGAAGTGGAGTCCGAACTGCGTTTGCACCGGACCCACCGTCTGGCCGGGGCGTGTCGTCCACGCGGCGTCGCCGAACGGCTTCACGAGCAGATCGCGGCTCATCCAGCCCAACTCGCCGCCCTGCTCCCTGGTCCCTTCATCGTCGGAATGGCGGCGGGCGAGGACGGAGAACTCCTCCTCGTCGTTCGCGAAGTCGTTCTGAACGCGGATCGTGCGCGCCAGGACGCTATCCCGCGCCTCGCCGCTCGGCAGCGGCGTGACCACGAGCCGGTTGAACGAGACGAGCGCGGGGCGGGGCGGCTGGTTCTGCGCGAACTCCTCGAACGCGGCCTCGACCTCCTCCTCGCTGACGATGACCGGCGGCAGGTCCGTGCGCTGCTCGAGTTCGAACCGGTAGGCCTGGCGCAGCCCCTCGGCATGGGCCTGGGAGCGGAGCATCTGGCGGAACTGGAGCATGTTCATGCCCGTCTCCTCCACCGCCAGCATCATCTCATCATCCGAGGAGAACAGGGATCGTCTCTCCGCGAAATAGCTGTCCGCCATCTCGGTCACGCGGTCCTCGGGCACCGTGACGCCCGCGTTCTTCGCCTGCTGGAGGTAGATGAGGTCGTCGATCATCGCCTCGAGCACTTCGCGGGCGAACGCGTCCCAGCGTTCGGTCCCTTCGGGCGGAACGCGCGCGCCGCGGGCCTGCAACTGGTAGAGCGTGACCTGGATGTCGGAGAACAGGACCGCCGTGTCGCCGACGACGGCCACGATCCGGTCCAGCGGTTCCACACCGGGGGGAAACTCCGTCGTCGGCACGGTGTCGGGCGCCGCGGGCTCGTTCTCCTGAAGCCCGGAGAGCGGGGCGATGAGGGTGAGGGCCGCCGTGAGCAGACTGGCTCCGGCCCGCACGGACTTCGTTCCAGGATTGATATCGATCACGCTAGACTCCTCCCGCGGTCACCGCAGTTCTCGTTTCCCTCGCCTCCGCGCGCCCCGGCGCCGCCAGGATCCCCAGGGCTTCGACCAGCATCGGCAGGAGGGGCTCGGTTCCCGCCCGTCGCAGGACCAACGATAACGGTTCGAGCCGCCGTACTTCAACGTGCAACTGGCGGTCCGCGAGCGCGTTCGTGAGGAGCCTGAGCTGCGGCGAGGCCGTCGCTTCGAACGAGATTCGGGCGTCGTCGTCGGAGGCCCGGATCCAGTCCGCGCCGATCGCCGCCCCGAGAATCCGGAGTTCCCCCGCCGCGATGAGACGCGCCGCGGGGAGAGGAAGGCGACCGAAGCGATCCTCGAGTTCCGCGCGGAACAACTTCACCTCTTCCCACTTCGTGAGACGTGAGAGACGGCGATAGAGATGCATCTTTACCGGGGACCCGGCGACGTAGGCATCGGGGAGGAACGATTCTCCGTCCACGGAGACCCGGGCGCGCGGCACGGGGTCCGACGATTCTCCCTTCAATCGCCTGAGCGTGCTCTCGACGAGCCGCTGCCACGTCTCGATCCCCACCGCGGTCGCGAAGCCGCTCTGCTCTCCGCCCAGCAGGTTCCCCGCCCCCCGCAACTCGAGGTCCTTGAGCGCGACCTGGTATCCCGAGCCCAGTTCCGTGTGGTGCTCCAGGACCCGCAGCCGCTCCGCCGCATCCGGGGCGACATCGGAGGGGACGACGAGATAGCAGTAGGCCCGGCGGTGCGAGCGGCCGACCCGCCCCCGCAGCTGGTAGAGCTGGGCGAGGCCGAAGTTCTGGGCCCGGTGGACGATCATCGTGTTCGCGGACGGGACGTCGAGTCCGTTCTCGATGATGGACGTGCAGATGAGGAGATCGAGCTCGCCGCGGACGAAGCGGTGCATCACGTCCTCGAGGTCGCGCTCAGGCATCTGGCCGTGCGCGATCGCGGCCCGCGCTTCGGGCATCAGTCTCTCGACCCGGCTCGCGACGGCGCGGATCGTCTCGACGCGGTCGTGGACGAAGAACACCTGGCCGCCGCGGTCGAACTCGCGCCGCAGCGCCTCCTCCAGAATCCCGTCGTCCCACGACAGCACGTGCGTGATGATCGGCATGCGGTTTCGCGGCGGTGTGCGGATCGTGGAGAGGTCGCGCAGCCCGCCGAGCGCAAGGTGAAGGGTCCGGGGGATGGGCGTCGCCGTGAGGGTTAGGACGTCCACCGTCTCGCGGTACTCCTTCAGCCGCTCCTTCTGGCGGACCCCGAAACGCTGCTCCTCGTCGACGATGAGGAGGCCCAGGTCGCGGAATTCGACGTCGCGGGAGAGGAGCCGGTGCGTGCCGATGACGATGTCGATGGTCCCGGCCCGGAGTCCCGCGACGACTTCGCGCTGCTCACGGGGGGTGCGGAAGCGCGACAGCCCGTCCACGTGCACGGGGAAGCCCGCGAGGCGCTCGCGGAAGGTGGCGAGATGCTGGTCCGCGAGGATCGTGGTCGGGGCGAGCACGGCGACCTGGGCGCCGTCCTGTACCGCCTTGAACGCCGCGCGAATCGCGACCTCCGTCTTCCCGAAGCCGACGTCCCCGCAGACGAGGCGATCCATCGGGACCGGCGCCTCGAGATCCCGGCGGACGGCCTCCCAGGCGCCGAGCTGATCCGGCGTCTCATCGTAGAGGAAGGCGGATTCCATCTCGCGCTGCCACGCGGTCTCGGCGGGAAAGGCGCGCCCGGGCGACATCTTGCGGCGCGCGTAGAGTTGGAGGAGTTCGACCGCCGTGGCCTCGATCGCCGCGACGGTCCGGTTCCGGAGTTGCTTCCACTTCCGTCGGCCCAGCTTGTGGACCGTCGGCGGCCGGGCGTCGGAGCCGGCGGCGCTCCAGCGTTCGATGAGGTCCAGCCGATAGTGCGGGAGTCTCAGGATCTCGCCGTCGGCGTAGCGGATCTCCATCGTCTCGATCGTCTCGCCGCGCACTTCGACGCGCTCAAGGCCCATATAGCGGCCGATCCCGTGCTCCATGTGAACCACGTAGTCTCCGGGTTCGATGGCCGCGATGGACTCGATGGTCGCAGCGCCGCGCAGCCGGACGCGGTGGCGGCGATACCGCCGCCGAAACACCTCGTGATCCGTGAGGACGAGCAGGGTGCCGGGAACCCCGACCCTGAACCCGCCGCTGAGGGATCCGATGGCGAGGGCGACCTCGCGCGCGAGCGCGGCGCCCCCGCGTTCGGTGAGGATCTCCTCCAGCCGCTCGACCTGGCCGTCGTTGTCGCAGAAGACGACGAATCGTTCTCCGCGGGCCCGCGCCGTACCGATCTCCGCCACGAGCCGCTTCATGTCGCGGTCTATGGCGGGCGGAGGTTCGACGGGAAGCCGGATCGCGGCCGGCGCCCCCTGCTCCGGGGCCGTGAATTCGAGACGGCGGAACGCCGCAAGCCGCTGCTCCGCCTCGGAGGGCGGGAGGACGAGGGACTCAGACGGCTCCGCGCCGGCTCCGACGCGCTTCCGGGCGTCGCGGACCTCATCCCAAAGGCGTGCGCGGGCCCGGACGCCCCCTTCCGGGTCGAGGATCAGGGCGACCGCCGTCGGAGGGAGCGTCTCGACGAGGGCGCGCCGCTCCACGTCGCCCGCCGTCTCCGAACTCCGCAGCGCGACCGGGAGGACATCGACGCTCTCCAGGGGTTCGGTCGAACGCTGTGTGAGTGCGTCGAAGCGGCGCACGGACTCCACCTCGTCGCCCCAGAGTTCGATCCGAAGCGGCGCGGGATGTCCGAACGGGAACAGATCCACGATCCCGCCGCGGATCGCATAATCCCCGACCTCACGCACCGTGTGGGTGCGGTCGAAGCCCATCTCCTCGAGACGGTGGCCGAGTTCGGCCAGCGGGTGCGCGGCCCCGCGCCGCACCGTGAGCGCGAGACTCGTGCCGGGCCCGACGGGGATCGGCGCGCGTTCGGCGAGCGCGCGGGCCGTCGTCGTGAGGATGCGGCAGCGCCCGCCGAGGAGCGCCCCCGTCGCCTCCACGCGCTGGGCCTCGATCTCGACGTGAGGGTCCGCATCTTCGTACGGGAGGGCCTCTCGCTGCGGATAACAGCGGGCGCCGCTCGCGCCGAGCGTGCGGAGGTCCTCGTGGAGCGCGTCGGCCCGCTCGGGAGTCTCGGCGACGAGGACGACGGGGGCGCCGACGGCCAGGTCGTCGAGCGCGAGCGCGAGCGCGGCGGGTCCCGCACCCGGGAGCGGGTGGACTAGCGCACGGGCACCACGCCGCGAGAGCGCCTCCGGGACTCCGGCGGCTCGCACGGTCTGGAGGAACGACGTTCGAATCAGCTCGACGCGCCCGATGTCACCTCGCTCCCTTCACCGTCCGCGCTCGGGCGTCGCGACCGGCCCGGCGTCGCCAGGTACAGCTCGATCCCGATCAGCGCGAGCGCGAGCGCGATCAGCCACGGGGCCATGTCCCGGCCCCGCCGCGCTCGAAAGATACCGTCTTCCCAGGCGCTCGCGTCGGGGCCTGCCGTGAATACCGGCCGGCCGGCGAACAGTTCCTCGAGGCCGCGCCGCGTCATCGGCGTGGGATCGGCCTCCTCCGCCGGCACGTTCGCCGCGAAGTGCGTCTCCGCGCCCGCCCCGTCGCTCCCGGTACCCCGGACCGCATACACCCCCGCCTTGAGCGGGGTAAACCGCGCTCCGCCCTCCACGCCGCGCACCGTCCCGTCGGGGGATTCGACCTCGCTCGCCCACTCGGGGAGGGTCAGCGGCCGCCCGGCGCCGAAATCGGCGAAGGGCCAGGTGGCCAGGTGCGACCAGTGCACGAGGAGCGCTTCGAGGAAGGGGACCATGGCGGGATGCGCGGGGAGATCGCTCGCGCCGGCGGTGAGCGGCGAAGCGAGGACCAACGCCATCCGATCATCCGACTCCGTGCGGATGAGCCAGGGCTCGCCGTCTTCCGTGCGGAGCAGCGCCGTGTCGGCGGCCGACCCGCCGCCCGTCGCGCGAAGGAGATAGCGCTGCCGGACCCGAACCCCCGAAAGCGAGAACGCGGCCTCCGGCTCCGCGAGTCCAAGGTCGCCCGATCCCGCATCGATGCGCGCCTGCCAGGCGATCCCGAGGGAGGCCAGTCCCTGGTTGAAGGCCGCGAGATCCACCGGGTCCTCGGGCGGAACGAAGACGACGGTCCCCGCGCCCTCCCACGGCGCGCCGACGCTCGCATCCCCGTCCACGACCGCGACGGCCCCGTTTCCTCCCGCTCCCAGCCGCCCTCCATCGCGGAGCGTTTCGATCCCGAGTCCGACGAAGCTCGTCGGGTCGCCGTGGAAGCGGACCGTGGGCGGAGGCACGATCCGGATCGCGAAGTAGCGCAGATCGTCGGCCCGCGCGCCGGCGGGGTCCACCTCCAGCCGACCCTCGTGCAGCCCGGGACCGAGTTCGGGAAGGCCGAGGATGGCGCTCGCTCCCCACGGGGCGCGGGCGGCGCCGGCGAGCCGTCCGTCGAGTTCGAGGCGGATGTCGGCTTCCGCCGCGGCGGCCGGCCCGCTGCGCGCGCTCCGCACGATGACGCCGTGTCCCGTCCCCGACGGCGCGGTCGTGCCGCCGGTGAGTTCGACATCGACGAGAGCCCCGTTCGGCTCGGCCGGCGGCCGCGGCGCGTAGGCCACGAGGGGGGCGGCGTCGCCGGCCGCCGCCGGGGCGGTCCGCAGCGCCGAAGCCTGGAGATCCGACAGCAACTGGATTTCTCGCCGCCGCTCGCCGTCGGCAGGGAGCGCCGCGGCCGCCCGGGCCACGGCGGCGGCCAGGTCGGCCGCGCCGTCCGTCGGCCGGAGCTGCCCGAGCGCCGGCGCTGCGCGCCCTGCCGAGACGCCGGCCGCGAGCGGTTCCCCGACGGTGGGGAAGAGCCACACGCGGTCTTCCGGACGGGCCGCAGCGAGCGCCGACCGGGCGAGTTCCACGAGCGACTCGAACAGGAGGCGGTCCTCGTCCAGCCGCCCGACGCTCGCCGAGTTGTCCACGATGAGCGCGAGGTCCGTCGGCTCGTGGTCGTGGGCCCCGCCCCGCCCGATGAGCGGACCCGCTGCGGCGAGCGCGAGCGCGATCAGGAGGCCGATCCGCACGGCGAGCAGGAGCAGGTCCGAGGCCGCGAGCGACCTCGAGCGCGCGTCTTCCGCGCGGCTCAGGTAGCGGAGCGCCGGAAAGGACACGCGCCGGTCGGTCTGGCGCCGCCGCAGGTGGAGGATGAGGGGCACGACGACGCTCAGCCCGAGCGCCAGCGCTGACAGGTAGAGGAAGCTCAAGCCACCCTAGTGTCGTGTCCCAGGAATACCACGGCTATTCGAGCGCCGATGCATCCGGCTCCGCGGCGTTGCTCCTCCTCGAAATGGTGCCACCATTCCTCGTCGGAGCGCCTTGCGGAATCCGGCGCCTCGGCACTCTCGGTAGCTCGCGTATTCCTGGGACACGACACTAGCTCCCGTCATCCGCCGGCCCGCCTGCGCATGAACTGCCGCAGCGCGAGCCCGAGGGGCGTGTCCGTCGTGAGGAGCGCGTAGTCGGCCCCCCAGCGCAGCGCCTCCTTGCGCCAGCCGTCGACCGCCGCCTCGACCGCCTCCCGGTACTGCCTGCGGAGCGCCGCGGAGTTCGCGCCGAGCTCCTCGCCGGTCTCGGGGTCGAAGAAGATCGCCTCCCCCTCCGCGGGAAGTTCCCGCTCGCCGGGGTCCATGATGTGGAACAGGATCACCTCATGGCCGCGGTGCCGGAGATAGCGCAGCGACAGCCGCGTCGTCTCAGGGTCCACGAGCAGGTCCGAGATGAGCACGACGAGGCCCCGCCGCTGAAGCCGCCCCGCGATCTCCTTGAGCGCGGAGCCCGCGTCGGTCCGGCCATCGGCGGAGAGGCGCGTGAGTTCGCCCAGCAGCCGGCGCCAGTGGCGGCGCGTGGTGCGTGGCGCCAGGTGCGCCCGCAGCGCCTCGTCGAAGGCGATGAGCCCCGTCGCGTCTCCCTGCTGCACGAGGAGCAGCGAAAGCGAGGCCGCAAGCAGCCTCGCGTAGGCAAGCTTGGTCGGAAAGCGCTCCTCGTCCGACACCCAGCCCATCGACCGGCTCACGTCGACGAGGAGGTAGGCCCGCAGGTTCGTCTCCTCCTCGTATTGCTTGATGAAGAGGCGGTCCGTCCTCGCGTAGGCCTTCCAGTCCAGGTAGCGGAGATCGTCGCCGTGATTGTAGGGGCGATCCTCGGCGAACTCGGCGGAGAAGCCGCGCTTCGGCGAGTCGTGGAGCCCGATGAGAAACCCTTCGACGATGTGGCGCGCCACGAGTTCCAGGTGCGAAAGGCCCACGATCTCGCGCGGACTCGCGAGGTCGAGGCGCTGCCGGGAAGCTTCGAGAGCGGAGGTGAGAGTTGCGGTGCCTTCGGTCATCGGAAAAGACTAGCTCCACGTGGCGGAGCCCCGCCACACGTCGCGGACTCGCCTTCGGTCGAACGTCTCTCCGGGAAGAAAGCCGATGAAAAGGAAGCTGCCGGGAATCACGCCGACCCTGGCGGGCGCGCGGCCCGCCGCGATGTGGGTCCCGCTGCTGGCTCTCGCGGCCTTCCCCGCGGGAATCTCCGCGCAGAACGAAGCCGGAGCGGCGACGATCACCGCGGACGACCTGCGGCTTCGCATCGGCGCCCTCGCGCACGACTCGATGCGCGGCCGGGCGACGCCGAGCCCGGAACTCGACAAGGCGGCGCGGCACATCGCCCGCCGTTTCGAGGAGTTTGGCCTCCAGCCGGCGGACGGCGACATCTATCTGCAGGAGTATCCGCTGACCGCTTCCCGAGCCGGCTCCCCCGGCCGGCAACTGCTCGACATCGCCGGTCCGGGCGGCGGCACGATCGACGTGTCCGACTACCTCGCCGTTCCCGGGGGCCGCGGCGAGGCCGCGGGTCCGCTCGCGATCGTCACGCCCGGCGCCGCGGACCCGCCCACCGGCGCCGTTGCGGTCATGCGGGTCACGCCCGAGGAGACTCGGCGAGGCCTCGAATCCGTCCGCGGTATCCTCGATGGCGGCGCGGTCGCCGTCCTGCTCGCGCTCGATGCGCCGGACGACTACTTCGCCGGCATCCGGCGCTTCTACGAGCGGGAGCGGCTGTCCGTCGGCATGCCGGAGGAACTCGGCGCCCCGGTGGCGCTCGTCCGGGCGCGTGCGCTCCCCGAGCCGCTGCGCGCGGCCCTCGCTTCCGGCGGGGGCACCAACGCCTACGAGGCGACGGTGCGTACACATTCCGTGTTCCGTGAGGAGAGGGCCTTCAACACGATCGGCTGGATCGAGGGTTCGGATCCCGACCTCCGCGGCGAGTTCGTCGTCTTCACGGCCCACATGGATCACGTGGGCGTGGGGCAGCCTGTCGACGGGGACTCCATCTACAACGGCGCCGATGACGACGCCTCCGGGACCGCGGCGATCATCGAACTCGCGCAGGCGTACGCATCTCTGGAAACGCCGCCGCGCCGCTCCCTCGTATTCCTGGCCGTGAGCGGGGAGGAGCGCGGACTTCTCGGCTCGGGGTGGTACGCCGAAAACCCGCTGTTTCCCCTCGGGGCGACGGTCGCCAACCTGAACATCGACATGATCGGACGAAACTGGCGCGACACCGTCGTGGCGATCGGCGCCGACGAGTCGACGCTCGGCACGACACTTCGCCAGACGCTGCGGGAGCACCCGGAGCTCGGGCTCGAGATGATCGACGATCCGTGGCCGGAGGAGAATTTCTATTTTCGCTCGGACCACTACAATTTTGCGCGGAAGGGCGTGCCCGTTCTCTTCTTCTTCACGGGCACGCACGAAGACTATCACGGTCCCAACGACGAACCGGACCGGATTCTGTACGACAAGACGGCGCGCATCACGCGTCTCATCTTTCATCTCGGGCATCGCATCGCCGACGCCGATGGGCGGCCCGAGTGGGATCCGGCGGCATACCGGCGGGTTGTAGAGGGAAGCGGCCGATAGGTTCGCCGAGTCCTCAGCGGTCGCCGGGCCGTCGGGAGCCGCCAGGCCGCCAGCTTTGGCCAGAGGCGCCATCAGGAGAGTGAGTGACATGTCGGAGCACGAACAACAGCCGTACGTCGTCGTGGAACGCCGGGCGTCCGGGGTCGTCGCATTCCTCTGCGGCGCCCTCGTGGGTGCGGGCGTCGCGCTGCTCCTGGCGCCGAAATCCGGACGCGAGACGCAGGCCGACCTCAAGGAGGGAGCCCGCCGGTTGAGAGAAGGGACGGGCGAGCGGCTCACGGACCTCCGGGACACGCTCGGGGAACGCTACGACCGGACGCGCGATCGGGTGGAAACGCAGGTGGGGGCCTTCCGCCGGAACGTCGCCGACCGCCAGAAGAAGGCGGGAGAGGCGATCAAGGCGGGGAAGGACGCGGCCCGGCAGGCCCGCTCCGACCTCGAAGCGCGCGTCTCCGAGTCCAAGGAGGCCTACCGCGCGGCGCTGGCGGACGGCGAGGCTCCGGAGGACCACCCGGAGGACGGATCCGGGGATGGATCGGGAGACGGAACCGGCGACGAGGCGGGCGAAGCGCCGGAGGCCGATGAGAGCGCCGGAGACGCGGACGGCGGGGCGTCCCGGGAGTGAGCCGTGGGCGATCGCGATGGGGTCCGGGTCATCGCCCGCAACAGGAAGGCGCGCCACGACTACGAGGTGCTCGAACAGTTCGAGGCGGGACTCGTGCTGCGGGGTGCGGAGGTGAAGTCGCTCCGGGATGGGAAGGCGAGCTTCACGGACTCGTACGGGCGGATCGACGGTGGGGAGGCGTGGCTCCATAATCTCCACATTCCTCCGTACGACAAGGCGACGATCGACGCCCCCGACCCGGTGCGCCGGCGAAAGCTCCTGCTCAGGAGGCGGGAGATCGATCGCCTGCGCTCGAAGACGCGGGAGAGCGGGCTGACGCTCGTGCCGCTGGACATCCATTTTCGGCGCGGCTTCGCGAAGGTCACGCTGGGGCTGGCGCGGGGGAAGAAGCACCGAGACCGGCGGGAGGACCTGAAGAGGAAGACGATGCAGCGGGAGGCCGAGCGGGCGAAGAGGGAAGCGGCGCGTGGGGGTTGAACGGGGAGCCGGCGGCAAACGCGGCCGGGCCGGCGCGGGCGGGCGGATCGCGGTCGCCGCCGTCGTCGTTGCGCAGACCGCGCTTTCGGGAACCCTGACGGCGGTCGACGCGCAGACGCCCCCGGAGACGGTCCAGGCGGAGGTCTCGGGCCGCACCGTGAGTCTCGCCGTCGCGCGACACCGGGCCTACCCCGCGGTCGATGCGGTGGATCTCGCCCTCGCCCTGGAGAGCGTCGTCGAGAACGTCACGCGGAACGGCGTCTTCCTTCGGGCCCGCCTCCACGGCGAAGAGGTCGCGTTCGAGGCGGAGTCTCCCTTCTTCCGACACGGAGGACGCACGGTGCAGCTTGCGAATCCGCCCTACGAGGAGGGCGGCGCCTTCTGGCTTCCGGCGGAGTTCGTCACTCGGTGGGTGTCGGAGGGACCGCCGCACCTCGCCGCCGTGTCCGAGCGATCCGAGGCGTCCGCCGCATCCCCGGCGTCTCCGTCCCCCCCGCCGCCGGCAGATCCGTTGCCGGCCCGCGTCGACCCGACGGCGCCGTGGCGCGTGATCATCGACCCGGGGCACGGCGGCCGGGACCCGGGAACGCTGGGCAGCGCGAGCTACGAGAAGGACATCGTGCTCGCGATCGCGAAACAACTGTACGGGGAGCTTGAAGGGCACGAGATGTTCGAGCCCTATCTGACCCGCGAGACGGACGTCTACGTGGACCTCGACGTGCGGTCGCAGTTCGCCGTGGACCGGGCCGGGGATCTCTTCGTCTCGATCCACGCCAACGCCGCGGCGGACGAGCGGGCGCGCGGGTTCGAGACCATCTTCCTCGGGCAGGCCCGCTCCGAGGAGGCGCGCGAGGTTGCGCTGCGGGAGAACCGGGGTCCCGAGGTGGATGACGCCCCGGGTTCGCCCTCCGACGTTCAGTTCATCCTCGCGGGAATGGACCGTAATGAGAATTATGCGGAGTCGCGGCTCTTCGCCGGGTTCGTGCAGAACTCGATCCGGAGCGTCCGGCGCGGCGAGGCCCCCGACCGCGGCGTCATACAGGGCCCGTGGTGGGTGCTCCTGGGGGCGCTTGTGCGCATGCCGTCGGTGATCGTCGAAGTCGGTTTTCTCTCGAACGATGAAGAGGAGCGCTACCTGAACGGCACGGAAGGACAGGAAGTGATCGCGCGGGCGATCGCGGAGGCGATCGTGGCATACCGTGAGGACGTACTGCGCCGGTACGCTCCCGCGCCGGAGCCGGGGTGCTGAGCGCCGGCGGCGGTGCGGCCGTGAGGCGCGCGGCGCCCGTGAGCCGGCGGGCGACGCTGCGCTTCGCGCGCCTCGTGGCCCGCGATACCTGGTGGCAGGAGTTCGACTGCCCGGACATCGCGGCCGCCTCGCTCCCCGGGCAGTTCGTCATGCTCGGCGTGGGGCTCGACGAGCCGGGGGCCTGGCTCCTCCCGCGTCCGTTCAGCGTCGGCTGGACGGGCCCCGGCGGCGAGGTCGGCATCCTCCTGCGCGCCTACGGACAGGGCACCCGGGCGCTCGCGAAGCTGGAGGTCGGGCAGACCGCCCTCCTCCTCGGCCCGCTGGGCCGCCCCTTCGACACGGAGGGCACGGATGTCGAGTGCGTCGCAGGCGGCGTCGGGCTCGCCCCGTTCATCTTCCTCGCGGCGCGCGAGGCGGCCGCCGGGCGGCGCGTGCGGCTCATCTACGGAGAACGGGACGCCGGAGCCGTCTTCGACCCCGCGCTCATCGCCCGTCTCACGGATCACGACCCGGAGTTGTTCACGGAAGACGGGAGCGCTGGCCGGAAGGGGCTCGTGACCGCGGGCCTCGACCCCGCGTCGGGCGCGCTCCTCCTCGGCTGCGGTCCGACGCCGCTCCTGCGGGCGCTCGCGGCCTTCGCGCGCGAACACGGTCGCCGGCTCCAGGTCTCCGTGGAGGAGCACATGGGCTGCGGGATCGGCACCTGCCAGGGGTGCGTCGTGCGCGGGGCGGACGGACGCTGGGTGAAGGCGTGCATCGAGGGCTCCGTCTTCCCCGCGGAGGAACTCGACTGGGGGGCGATCTGACCCCGGCCGCGGCGTCCCCGGGCCTCGTCCAGCGCGTGTTCGGGGCGGAGTTCCCGAGTCCCGTGCTCCTGGCGTCGGGTACGTGCGGCTACGGGCAGGAATACGCGGACCTCATCCCCCTCGACGAGATCGGGGGGCTCGTCACGAAGGCGGTGAGCCTCGAGCCGCGCCCCGGCAACCCGCCGCACCGCGTCGCGGAGACGCCGGGCGGAATGATCAACGCGATCGGACTCGAGAACCCCGGTCTGCACGGCTTCATCGCGGAGAAACTCCCCTGGCTGCGCGAGCACCTCAGCCGCGCGCAGGTGTTCGTGAACGTCGTCGGGCACTCGGCGGAGGACTTCGCCGCCGTCGTGAGCGGACTCGACGGGGAGGACGGCTTCCTCGGATACGAGATCAACGTCTCCTGCCCGAACGTGAAGGGCGGTACGATGTTCGGCACCGACGAAAGGGCGCTGGCCGACCTCGTGGCGCGGCTCCGCGGCTGCACGGAACGGCCGCTCGTAATCAAGCTCACGCCCAACGTCCCCGACGTGGGTGACTTCGCCCGCATCTGCGAGGAGGCGGGGGCCGACGGCCTGAGCGCGATCAACACCTTCCCCGGGATGGTCGTCGACATCTCGCGGCGAGAACCGCTCATCGGTAACCGGTCCGGCGGCGTGAGCGGGCCCGCGATCCTCCCCATGGGAGTGTACGCGACGTGGCGGGCGCGGCAGACGTGCGGGCTTCCGATCATGGGGATCGGGGGGATCCGCAACGCGGAGGATGCGTTGCAGTACGTCCTCGCCGGCGCCTGTCTCGTCCAGATCGGGACGGCTTCCTTCGTCGATCCGGGTGCGGCGGTGGCGGTTCACGAGGGGATGTCGGAGTACATGACGGCGAACGGGGTCGCGCGCCTGGAGGATCTCGTGGGCGCCCTTCAGGCCCGGCCGGGCAGGGGCCCCGCGATTCCGGCGGGCTGATGAGTCCCGGCAAGGCGCTGGTCGACCTCGCGTCGGCGCTCTTCGTCGAGTGGCGCGGCGAACCGCCGGTGGACATCCGCCCCGTCGCCTCGGACGGCTCCGCCCGCAGCTACTGGCGTCTCACCGCCGGTGACGGGGCATCCGCCGTGGGCGCCCACGGGCCCGACCCGATGGAGAACCGGGCCTTTCTCTCCTACTCCCGCACGTTGCGCGAACTCGGACTGCCCGTGCCGGAGGTGTACGGCGCGGAAGAGAAGTCCGGCGTGTGGCTCCTCGAAGATCTCGGAGACACGACCCTCTTCGACGCGATCAAGGAAGCGCGAGAGCCGGGATCCGACGCCCTCCCCGACGCCGTCCTCCCCCTCTACCGGCAGGTGCTCGAGATCCTGCCGCGCTTCCAGGTCGAGGGAGGGAAGCAGATCGACTTCCGGCGGGCCTATCCCCGGGCGGCGTTCGACCGGCAGTCCATCCTCTGGGACCTCAACTACTTCAAGTACCACTTCCTGAAGCTTGCGCACATCCCCTTCAACGAGGCGCACCTGGAGCGTGACTTTTTGCGGCTCGCGCGCCACCTGCTCGCCGGCGACCGGCCGTGGTTCCTGTACCGCGACCTCCAGTCCCGCAACGTGATGGTGCGGCAGGGGCCGGAGGGTCCGGAAGCCTGGTTCATCGACTACCAGGGCGGACGGCGCGGGGCGCTGCAGTACGACGTGGCGTCGCTTCTCTACGACTCGAAGGCGAATCTCGCGGACCGGCACCGGGAGGCGCTGCTCGATCACTACATCGGCGTCATCGAATCGCACGGGGTCGCCCGGCGCGAGGAGTTCCTCGAACTCTGGCCGGGGTACGTCCTCGTGCGTTTGCTGCAGGCGCTCGGGGCCTACGGCTACCGGGGATTCTTCGAGCGAAAGCCGCGCTTCCTGCAGAGCGTGCCCTACGCGGCGGAGAACCTGCGGGGGTTGCTCGAGGCGGGTCTGCCCGTGGACGTCCCCGAACTCGAGGGGGCGCTGCGCGCGATCGTCGAACGCTGGGGCCGCAGGGCTGAGCCGTCGGCTGTCGGGGGAGGACTGGAGGTGACGATCTCCAGCTTCCGGTATCCCGGCGGATATCCGGCGGACACGTCGGGGCATGGAGGAGGATACGTGTTCGACTGCCGCGGGCTCCCGAACCCGGGCCGCGAGGAAGCCTACCGCAACCTCACCGGTCTCGATGAAGAGACGATCGCCTTCATCGCGGCCCGGCCGGAAGCGCAGGAGTTCTGGGAACGGGTGCGGGGGATTGTGGACGCGCACATCGCGAACTACCTGGAGCGCGGGTTCCACAGCCTGAGCGTGAGTTTCGGGTGTACGGGCGGGCAGCACCGCTCGGTGTACATGGCGGAGCGGCTGCGCCGGCACCTGAGCGTGCGCTTCCCCGGCGTGCGCGTGGAGGTCACGCACCGGGAATCGGCGGACTGGCCCCGCCGTCCCGCGCGGGTCTGAGCCGGACGGCGGGGGCGGACCCGTGGAGGCGATGATCTTCGCGGCGGGCCGGGGACGCCGCCTGCGGCCGCTCACCGACGCGACCCCGAAGGCGCTCGTCGACTTCGGCGGCGTCCCTCTGCTGGAGCGCGTCGCCGGAAACCTCGTCGCGGCGGGCGCACACCGGCTGATCGTGAACGCGCACTATCTGGCCGGGCAGGTGGCGGCGTGGGCCGAGGCGTCGTCGCTGGGCGTCCCGGTGTTCGTGTCGCGGGAGGACGAGGAGTCGCCGGCTCCCATGGACACGAGCGGCGGGCTCTTCCACGCGCGGTCGCTGTTCGAGGCGCGGGAACCCTTCCTGCTCCACAACTGCGATGTCGTGACCGAGGTCGACCTTGCCGCGCTGTATCGGTCGCACCTCGACGGGGAGGCGCGGGATGGACGGCTGGCGACGCTCGCGATCGCGGAGCGGGAGACGTCGCGCCCCCTCCTGGTGGACGGGTGGGGCGTGTACGGGCGCGCGAACCGGGACGAGGGGTGGGAAGTCGTCGCGCGCGAGCCGTCGGGCGCGGATGAAGCGCGGGAGTGCGGCTTCTGCGGCATCCACGCGATCTCGCCGCGCGTGTTCGAACGCCACGCGGAAGGAGGCGTCTTCTCGATCATGGATTCGTACATGGACTGGATCGGAGATGGTGAGCACGTCGGGGTGTTCGACGCGACGGGGGCGGCGTGGTACGACATCGGGACGCCCGAGCGGCTGGAGGCGGCGCGGCGCGCCTTCGGGGCGAGCGCTTCGGCGGACGACGCTGCCGCGGCGGAGACGGCCCCTTCGGCCGCCACCGGTCGGCCGCCGCGCAAAGGAGGGCACGGCGTATGAGGGCGATCCGCGTCCGGGAGCCCGGCGGCCCGGAGGTTCTCGAACTCGTGGAACGGGAGGACCCGGTCGCGGGGGCGGGCGAGGTGCGGGTGCGCGTGCGGTGCGCGGGGATCAACCGGGCCGACCTCCTGCAGCGGATGGGGCGCTATCCGGCACCGGCGGGTGCTCCACCGGACATCCCGGGACTCGAGTTCGCCGGCGAAATCGAGGCGGTCGGGGCCGGCGTCACCGGCTGGTCCGCGGGCGACCGTGCGATGGGCATTCTGGGCGGCGGCGGATACGGCG
This sequence comes from Gemmatimonadales bacterium, assembly GCA_009841005.1. Taxonomy (GTDB): domain Bacteria; phylum Gemmatimonadota; class Gemmatimonadetes; order Palauibacterales; family Palauibacteraceae; genus Palauibacter; species Palauibacter polyketidifaciens. Next base: position 7,462 of record VXMR01000062.1, on the reverse strand, counting down.
AGCGCGTGGCGGTGCCGGCCGGGCAGCTCCTGCCCGCCCCGCCGACGCTGAGCTGGACCGAGGCGGGGGCGATCCCGGAGGTCTTCCTCACCGCGGCCGACGCCCTCATCGAGCGTGGCCGTCTGTGCCCCGGCGACACCGTGCTCGTGCACACGGCCGGCGGCGGCGTGGGAACGGCCGCGCTTCAGCTTGCGCGCGCGAGCGGGGCGGGCGCGATCATCGCCACGGCGTCGGCGGCCAAGCTCGACCGCATCCGCGAAGCCGGACTGCCGTGCGACCTCGCCGTCGACCGCCGGGCCGGCTCCTTCGCCGACGAGGTCGCCCGCCACACCGACCGGGCCGGCGCCGACGTCATCCTCGACACCGTCGGCGCCCCCTACTGGGAGGCGAACATGGCGAGCCTCGCCACCCTCGGCCGCCTCGTCATCGTCGGCGTCATGGGCGGCATGAAGGTCGAGGCCAACCTCCGCACGCTGATGGGGAAGCGCGCGACCGTCGTCGGCACCGTCCTCCGCGCCCGCTCGAAGGCGGAGAAGGCGACCCTCACGGACATGTTCGCGACCCGCTTCCTCCCCGGCTTCACGGCGCCGGAGGGCGACCCCTCCCACCTCCGCCCCGTCATCGACCGCGTCTTCCCCCTCGCCGAGGCCGCCGAGGCCCACCGCTACGTCGAGTCCAACCAGTCGTTCGGCAAGGTCCTGCTCGACACCGACGCCTGAAGCTCAGAAGATCAGCCGCAGCTCACGGCGGGGCGCATCGCAATGTCGGTGCCGCTCACAACCGCGCCCGCCCGCCCGTATCAGGAACACCCCCTTCGTCCCCCATCATGCGGACGATACCGGTCCCGCCGTCTCGAAACCGCTACCCTGCGTATCGGATCCCGATCAAACGATGCTGTCACATTCTTTGCCGTGTCGCATTCGAGGGCGCAACGAGGCTATTTTCGGGAATCCGTAACGCCGCACCGCGATCATGGGTGAGGGCGGGGCGGGTCTCGCCGCCAGCGAGGCACCGGCTCCTATCACGTCAACGTTACGCCGACGCCGAAAGCGAGGAGAAATGACCGGCGACGTCATCGCCACCATCGACGCTCTCAGGGCCGATTTGGACCGGCTCCGACCCCTGCCCCCGGAGGTTGCGGCCCGCGTTGCGCAGAAGATCAGGCTGGACTCCAACTACCACTCTAACGCCATCGAGGGCAATATCCTCACGTTGGGCGAAACGCGGAGCCTCATTCTTCACGGTCTCACGGCTCACGGAAAACCACTCCGCGACCATCTCGATATTGAAGGTCACGACGCTGCCTTCAAGACGATCGAGGATGCCGTCAAGCGCGGCGACGCGTTGAACGGCGTTTTCATCCGCCGACTTCACGAAGTGCTCCTTCGCGAACCATACGAAATGGAAGCGCTGACGCCGGACGGGCGACGCACGAAACGCCTCATTTCCGTGGGTCAATACAAGACTGCCCCCAACAACGTTCGAACGAGCACCGGAGAGATCCACTATTACACGCCGCCTGAGCAGGTGGCTGCGGAGATGCAGGATCTCATCGACTGGTATCGAGACCAAGAAGATTCCGGCGAGCATCCGATTGTGGTCGCAGCCACGTTCCACTACCGATTCGTGCGGATTCATCCGTTCGATGACGGAAACGGCCGCTTGGCGCGCCTCCTGATGAATATGATCCTCATCCGACACGGATATACCGTGGCTATCATCGAAACGACGAACCGAGATCGGTACATTCAAGAGATTGAACACGCTGCTCAAGCCAACACTCTCTCGCAATTCATAGAATTCATTGCATCTTCCTGTAAGTATTCGCTCAACCTACATCTCCGAGCCGCACGCGGAGAATCTATAGAAGATCCCCACGACATCGACAAGGAAATCGAGATCTTTAGGCAGACTGTGCGCCGTGAGGCCGGTGAGAACACGCCGTTTGACGGCAGGACATACTTCGACACAGTCATGCTCCCCCTCAGAAGGTACTGCGTGAAAAAACTCACCGCCTTCACCCCAGATGTCTTCGCCAAAGTGATCAAGGCATATGGGGAGGTGGCAGGCCAGGGGGACGACGGGAAACTGTTCACGCATTTGTGGGAGGATCTCGAGGTTGACGAGTTCCCGATTCCCATGGAGGTGCAGTACATACGCGGAAGATTCGAATACATAGTGAGTGATTTCTTGACAACAGAGACGGCCGTGAATGTCGAAGTCAACGGCGAATGTCGGAAGGATGCCAGCCGATGGGAATTTGTTGCCGACTTCGGCCCCCTCAGTTCGAGACGCACTATTGAGTATGACGGTAGTGACCTGGAGGAGTTGAAGAAGCAATTCAATGACCTGCTTCGGTGGATCATGGAAAGAACAAGAGGCGAATTCGAGCAGGTGCGACGGGAAGCGGGACGGAACGAGGAGGCGATTGAAGGGGACGGAGCCGAAGGGGGAGGAGTGGCTGGTCTACGCGGGTTGATTCGTCGGTGGTTTGGGGGTGGAGTTAGGTCGACCTAGGGTCGGGAGAGATGTTGGCGAGAGCGGCGTTGATCGCCGCACGGGCCTCGGGGGAGACGTCTCCCTCGAGAGTGATCGCGACGTCAAAGCCGAGTTCGGCGGTTGCGGCGTGGGCTAGGAGGGTCGATGCAGTGTCGGCGAGTTCCTGCCCAGTTATTGGCGGACGTGTCGGGCGGTCTCAGGTCCGTCTGACCCGAGTTGCTGGAGCGTGAGGTAAGGTTGGTGGGGCGGGAGTACACGGTATATGCCGATGAGAGTGCTACCGGAGAACGCTTTCTGGGCTTCGGTGCCTTGATCGGATCGACACGCGCGATGGCTCGAGCTGAAGTCGTACTCGCTGAATTCTGCGATGAGCGCGGCCTTGGGGAGCGTTCCTTGAGTTGGAAGTCGTGTTCACGCCGAGAACTGGACGGGTACTGCGATTTTGCAGCGCAGTTCGATCATCTCAACCTCGATTTTCGCGCGATGGTTGTTGACACTGCGACGTATCCACTCAAGCACCCGCCCAGCGGCGCGGCGACCGCCGAACAGGGATTCTACAAGTTTTGCTACTTCTTCCTCAGGAAGAGCCTCGCACTCGCCGTAACGGACCCGGGCGGATTTCGATTGGTGATTGGCGCCACGACGGATCAGTACGAGTTCAGCACGGAGGTTCTGGAGACCACCGTCGCCGGAGGGCTGCGATCTGAGTTTCGAGTCCCTCTCGAGCTGACACGCGTGCGGCCGAGCGATCCACGGGACAGCCGTTGTCATCAGTTGGCGGATGTACTTCTCGGCGCGGTCACGTATCGCTTCAACCGGACCACGCGCGATCCGCGAGGAACATCTCACAAGCGCGGTCTCTACGCAGCAGTTCGCTCGATGGTCGGGAGGGATTTGGACATCGACTTCCTCCCCCAAGAGTGCCCGTTCAACGTGTGGGGCTGGACACCGACGGGGCACCCGAGGTGGGTGTCCAAGTCAAGTGGGACTGCCTAACCGACGGTCCCCTCGCTCCTCGCAGGTTGCTCCACAACCGAAAAAAGTCGCTCCGCCACTGCGACAGCGGGCGGCCAATGTACCATGCGGGCGCCTCCCGGGTGCGTTGGCCCGCCGACGGCAGGACCGTATCATCCGGCCCATGCAGGTCTGGATCGGCACGAGCGGCTACAGCTACCCCGCGTGGAAGGGCAGCTTCTACCCGGAGGATCTCCCCAACAAGGAGATGTTGTCCTTCTACGGCCGCCGGCTTCGGGCCGTCGAGATCAACAACACCTTCTACCGCATGCCGCGCGAGAGCGTGCTCGAGAACTGGGCCGGGGCGGTGCCCGACGGATTCCGCTTCGCGCTCAAGGCGTCGCGCCGCATCACGCACTTCAAGCGGTTGCAGAACACGGAAGAAGAGACGGAGTATCTCGTGCAGACGGCGTCGGTGATGGCGGATCGCGCGGGCGTCATCCTTTACCAGCTTCCGCCCAACTTCAAGCGGGACGATGAACGGCTCGCGCGTTTCGTGGACCAGCTTCCGAACCCCGGTACCTCCGCCTTCGAGTTCCGGCACGCCTCGTGGTTCGACGAGGCGGTGTTCGACATCCTCCGGGCCCGGAACTCCGCCCTTTGCCTCGCCGAAACGGATGATGGGGACGACGCGCCGCTCGTCGAGACGGCGGATTGGACCTACCTCCGGCTGCGCCGAAGCGCGTACTCGACGGAAGAGCTGGAGGCCTGGGCCGAGCGACTGCGCGCCTCCGGATGGGACCGGATCTACGCCTTCTTCAAGCACGAAGATGCCGGGGTCGGTCCCGCGCTCGCCGGCCAGTTCACGAAGATGACCGACGAGATGACGGCGAAGATGACGGAGGGGACGCACGCATGACCCGGGTCGTCGGCCAGTTGCTGCTCGTCAACATCCTCATGTACGTGCTCACGCGCGGCAATCCGGCCCTGTTCCGGGAGCTGTGGCTCGTCCCCGCACAGGTCCTGACCAAACCCTGGACGCTGCTCACCTACCAGTTCCTGCACGACCTGGGCGGCCTGTCCCACATCCTCTTCAACATGCTCGCGCTCTTCTTCTTCGGGCGGAAGCTCGAGATGCTCCTGGGATCGAAGAGCTTTCTCAAGCTCTATCTCACCGCGGGGTTCGCGGGGGCCCTGGTTCACATCCTGTGGACCCTGCTCGCGATGTCGCAGGGCGGTCTCCACGTGCCGATGGTCGGCGCATCGGCGGCCGTCTACGGCGTGCTCTTCGGCTACGCGAAATACTGGCCCCGCGACCGCGTGCTGCTCTGGATGGTCGTCCCGGTGCAGGTGCGCCACCTCGTGATCGGGTTGACGGTCCTCTCGCTGTGGCTGGGGCTGGGCGGCGCCGGCGGGGGCGTGGCGCACTTCGCGCACCTGGGCGGCTTCCTCGGCGGCTGGCTCTTTCTGAGGCTGCGGGCCACGCGCTCCGCGGCGGCGCAGTTTCGCAAGAAGGCCGAGAGTCCCGGCGTCCGCATGGGAGAGCGGGAGTTGAACGTGAAGTGGGGGCGCATCGAGCCGGGCGCCCTTCATCCCGTGAACCGGGCCGAGTACGAGCGCATCGCCGACAAGCTCAAGGCCGCGGGATGGTCCGCCCTCACCGACCGCGAGCGCACGTTCGTCGAGCGATTCGGCGGAGGCTTCGGCTAGCGCCTCCAGCGGCATGGACGGACGCATCCTTTTCCTGCCCGGCGATGGGATCGGCCCCGAAGTCCTTCTCGAGGCGCGGCGCGTGCTGGAAGCCGTCGGCGGGATCTACGGCCACCGGTTCGACATCATCGAAGCCCCAATCGGTGACGGCGCGCTCGAGCGGTTCGGGGATCCCTTGCCGGAGGAAGCCCGCGCGCTCGCCGTTGAGGTCGACGCCGTCCTCGTCGGAGCCGTTGGACTCGCGGTGCGCTCGGTGGATGGGACGGAGGTCGACGCCTCCCGGGGGCTGCTGGATCTGCGGCGCCTGCTTGGAAACCATGCGAACATCCGCCCCGTCTCCGTGCCCGAGGCGCTCGTGGGCCGGTCCCCTCTCCGTCCCGAGTGCGTCCGCGGCGTGGACCTCGTCGTCGTCCGCGAACTGCTCGGCGGCATCTACTACGGGCGTCCACGCGGCATCGAGGACGGCGTCGCCTTCGACACCGAGACCTACGCAGAGGAGGAGGTCCGGCGGATCTCCGTGTCGGCGTTCGAATTAGCGCGCACGCGGCGGAGGAAGGTGACGTCGATCGACAAGGCGAATGTCCTGGAGTCGTCGATCTTCTGGCGCCGGATCGCCGAGGAGGTCGCCCGCGATTATCCGGACGTCGAGTTCTCCAGCATGCTCGTGGACAATTGCGCGATGCAGTTGATCCAAGACCCGCGGCAGTTCGATGTCCTGCTGACCAGCAACATGTTCGGCGACATCCTGAGCGACGAGGCGGCCGTGCTCGTCGGGAGCCTGGGCATGCTGCCGTCGGCGAGCGTGGGCGGCGACACCGGTCTCTATGAGCCGGTCCACGGCGCGGCGCCGGACATCGCGGGGCGGGGGATCGCCAACCCCATCGGCGCGATCCTCTCCGTCGCCATGATGCTCGAACTCACCTTCGCGTTGCCGGAGGAGGCGGGCGCCGTGCAATCGGCCGTCAACCGGGTGCTCGAAGACGGATACGGAACGGCCGACCTCCACGCCGATGGCGGCCCGGCGGCGGTGTCGACGGCGCGGATGGGGGAGTTGATCGTCCGGGCCCTGCGCGCGGCGGGCGCGACGGGCCGGTGACCCCTATCTTTCCCGGCGGTCGCCGGGGGCATCCCGCTTGTGCGGGATTGAGAGCGTACCCCATGAACCTGATCCGGCTCATACCGGCGTAGGGAGCGCGGCCCGCGCGGGGTAACCTCCCGCCCGGCGTCGACCGTCCCCCATCCGGCGACGACGCGGGTGTGCCGGGGAGAACGACACCCGTCATGATCGAGCCCGACCCTGCCCTCGCGCCGGACCCCGCCCTCGCGCCGGACCCCGCCCTCGACCCCAGTCGGCCGGTTCCGTACGAAGGCGCCTTCCCCAACTCCACGCGGGTCTTCGTGGATGGCCCCGGCGGCCTTCGCGTCCCCATGCGGGAGATCGCGCTCTCCGGCGGCGAGCCGCCGCTGCGGGTCTACGACACGAGCGGTCCGGGCGGGTGCGATGTGCGCGGAGGCCTGCCGCTCCTGCGCGAAGCGTGGATCCAGGCCCGCGACGTGCGTTCGACCGGGCGCTCCGCCACCGTCGTCCGCGGGCCGCGGGACGCCGCCGCGGTACTGCCCTCGACCCTCGTCCGCGAGACCAGGCGGGGAAACGGCCCCGTCACGCAGATGCACTACGCGCGCCGGGGCGAGACCACGCCGGAGATGGCGTTCATCGCCGTGCGGGAGGGGATGGACCCGACCTTCGTGCGCGACGAGGTGGCGCGGGGGCGCGCCATCATCCCGGCCAACATCAACCACCCCGAGCTGGAGCCGATGATCATCGGGCGCGGCTTCAAGGTGAAGATCAACGCCAACATCGGGAACTCGGCCGTCACCTCGTCCATCGATGAGGAGGTCGAGAAGCTCCGCTGGGCCACCCTGTGGGGCGCCGACACGGTCATGGACCTCTCGACGGGCCGGAACATCCACGCCACGCGGGAGTGGATCCTCCGCAACGCCCCCGTCCCCATCGGCACCGTGCCCATCTACCAGGCGCTGGAGAAGGTGGGCGGCGTCCCCGAGGAACTCACGTGGGACATATACCGCGACACCCTCGTCGAGCAGTGCGAGCAGGGGGTGGACTACTTCACCGTGCACGCGGGGCTGCTCCTCCGGTACGTGCCGCTCACGGCGGAGCGCGTGACGGGGATCGTGAGCCGCGGCGGGTCGATCATCGCCAAGTGGTGCATGGCCCACCACCGGGAGAACTTCCTCTACGCGCACTTCCGCGAGCTGTGCGAGATCGTGCGGGAGTACG
>VXMR01000103.1 GCA_009841005.1 Gemmatimonadales bacterium | reverse complement strand
CCGCGGGCTCCGGGTTGTCGGCCACCGCGGGCTCCGGCTTGTCGGCCGCTTCGGCCTTCGCATCGCTCTCGGCCGGCTCGGCTCCCTCGTCCGCACTCTCTATCACGGCCGGATGGTGCAGCCGCTGCGCAATGACCTCCGGGCGTGGCTTTCGCCTCGGCCTCCGGCGGCGCGAACTGCCGGCGGCGTCGGCGACCCCTCCGGCGTCGCTCGAATACGTGTACGCCTGCGACTCGGCCTCTTCCCGTCCCGCCTCCGGAATCTCGCGACGCGCCGCTTCCACGACATCCGCGACCGAGCAGGTGATCAGGGAGACGGAGCGAATCGCGTCATCGTTGCCCGCGATGGCGATCGTGAGGAGATCGGGATCCGCATTCGTGTCCGCGATCGCGACGACCGGGATGCCGAGGCGGTTCGCCTCGCGCACCGCGATGTCCTCGCGGGTCGAATCCACCACGAACACGAGCCCCGGAAGCCGTGACATCTCCTTGATGCCCGACAGATAACGGTCGAGCTTCTGGCGCTCCCGCTCAAGGAGCAGCCGTTCCTTCTTCGTATAGAACTCGAACGCCCCCTCCTCGACGCCGCGCTCGAGTTCCTTCAGGCGTGCGATGTTCTTCTTGATCGTCTGGAAGTTGGTGAGCATCCCGCCGAGCCAGCGTTCCGTGACGTAGAAGGAACCGCACCGCTCGGCCTCTCCCCGCACGACGCGGGCGAGTTGGGGCTTCGTGCAGACGAAGAGCACGGACTTGCCCCCGACGATCGTCTCGCGCACGAGTTCGTGAGCCCGTTCGAGCTCCCGCTGCGTCTTCTTGAGATCGATGAGGTAGATCCCGCCGCACTCGGCGAAGATGTACTTCCGCATCTTCGGATTCCAGCGGTGTGTCTGGTGTCCGAAGTGTACGCCCGCCTTCAGGAGGTCCTGCAACTCGACGCCCATGCGCTCGGCTTTCCGCCTTCCCGCTATCGTTTGGAGAACTGGAAGCGCTTGCGCGCCTTGGGACGACCCGGCTTTTTCCGCTCGACGATGCGGGGATCGCGGGTCAGCATGCCGTGGGACCGCAACGTGCGCCGGCGGTCCTCATCCATCGCGAGGAGGGCGCGCGCGATGCCCAGGCGCGTGGCCTCCGCCTGGCCGGTGATGCCCCCCCCGCGGACCCGGACGGCGATGTCGTACGACGCTCGCGTCCCGGTGACGTCGAGGGGCGCCGCGACGACCGAACGGTGTCGCGGGATCGTGAAATACTCCTCGAACGGCCGGCCATTCACGTTCACGACGCCCACGCCACGCTTCATCGTGATGCGGGACACCGACTTCTTCCGGCGTCCGACCGACTGGACCTGTTCCGATTCCGCCAACTCTCGTCTCCCTGGCCGTCCGTGTGCGCTCTGTCGTCCCTGTGCGCGCTGCCGCTATTCCGCGATCGCGTCGAAGGGGCGGGGGCGCTGAGGCGCGTGAGGATGCTCCGGCCCCGCGTACACTCTCAACTTTCCGAGCATCTGCCGCCCGAGCGTGTTCTTCGGCAGCATGCCCTTCACGGCCAGCTTGATCACCCGGTCGGGGTGCCGATCGAGCATGCGCCGGAAGGGGATGAAGCGCTCTCCGCCCATGTAGCCGGAATGCCGGAAGTATTCCTTCTGATCCGCCTTGTTCCCGGTCAGCCGGACACGCTCCGCGTTGACCACGACGACGTAGTCGCCGGTGTCGAGGTGCGTGCTGTAGATCGGCTTGTGCTTTCCGCGAAGGACGGTCGCGATCCTCGTCGCGAGCCGGCCGAGAACCTGATCCGCGGCGTCGACCACGTACCAGTCCCGTTCAATCTCCCCCGCCTTCACCGAGTACGTCTTCATTCGTTCTGCCCACCTCAAAAAAACCGCCCGGCGGGACGGATGCCGAGCGCGTGAAAATGATAGCCCGTGAAGCTATTCAGCGCTTCGCATGAAGTCAATCGCGGGTCAATCGCGGGTGGAGGCGCATCTTCGGACGGGACGAGAGGGCGACGCGTCCCGACGCGGGACGTTTCCGGCCCGGGGCGCGCCGTCGCCGACATGGCGAACGAGCCCGGACCGCTCGGCGCCCGCGCGCAGCCGCGAAAGGCCGCGCTCCTTGAGTTGGCGCGTCCGCTCCCGGGACACGTCGAGGGCAGCCGAGATCTCGGCTGGCGTCTGCGGCCGCTCGAAGCCCAGACCGAAGTATCGGCGCACGACCTCCGATTCGAGCGGCGGGAGGTCGGCCAGACTCGCCTCGATGGCGTCCTGCAGCCGCTCCCGAATCAGTCCGGCTCCGGGCTCGGGCGCCTGTTCGTCTGCCAGCAGTTCCTCGAAGGTGCAGGTGCCCCCGGGGGCCATCTCGTCGAGAGAAAAGCGGTGCGGGGCGGGTTCGCCGCGCGGCCGATGATCGCCGTAGTCGGCGATGGCCTGCGTCATGGCCCGCCGCACCCAGTAATGCGCGTAGCTGATGAAACGGACGCCGCGCTCCGGGTCGAACCGGTCGGCGGCGCGCACGAGTCCCAGATTCCCCTCGTTCACGAGGTCGGCCAGCGGAACCCCGCGGCCCCGGTAGCCGCGCGCGACCGACACGACGAAGCGGAGATTCGCGCTGACGAGCCGTACCCGCGCCGCCTGGTCGCCGGCCCGACTTCGCCGCGCCAGTTCCACTTCGGCTTCCGCGTCGAGCAGGGTCTCGCGACCGATGTCCGTCAGGTAGCGTTCGAAGATGCGGACCATTCCGGGTCGAACTCAGTCGACGCCGCGCAGAATCCGGCCCCAGCGGATCTCGGTGAGCCAGGACCAGGGGCCCCTCGGCTCGCGAGCGTACGAATAGTACACCAGGAAGGGCGTCCCCCGGATCGCATCCCTGGGCACGAAGCCCCAGTAGCGGGAGTCTTCGGAGTTCGACCGGTTGTCGCCCATGACGAAGTAGCTGTCTCCGGGCACCACGAGAGGACCCCAGTTGTTTCGCGTCGTCACCGCCCCGGAGCGGCGCGCGCCATCGGTCAGGAACCGGCGCTGCCACGCGAACTTCGGGCTCGGGGCGTCGGGGAAGTTCGACGCGGCCTTCACGTAGGGCTCCTCGAACGGAACCCCGTTCACGAAGAGCCGCGCCCGCCGCATGCGCAGCGTATCTCCCGGCATCCCGACGATCCGCTTCACGTAGTTCGTGCGCGGGGGCTGTTCGGCGGACTCGGGCGGCGCGAACACGATGACGTCGCCGCGCGAGGGCTCACCGAAGGCGGGAAGCTCGAGGTCGGTGCCGGGGATTTCGGCTCCGTACACCATCTTGTTGACGAGGAGGAAGTCGCCGATCAGAAGCGTGTTCTCCATCGAGGCGGTCGGGATCTGGAAGGCCTCCACGACGAAGGTCCGGATGAAGAGGAACAGGACGAGGGCGACGAAGATGGACTTCGTCCATTCCCACATCCACCGGCCGACGGACGCGTCGCGTCCCCTCCGCGCCCGGATCGAGGGAGCCCGGAACCTGCGGACTCGCCGACGCCCCTCGGCGCCCTCTTCGATTCCCTCAGTCGGTCGTTCCTCCATCCCACCCTTCCCTGTTCCACAAGCCGGTGATTGGCGGTCCCGTGCGCGGTCCGGTTTCACGTCCCGAATCCGGGCCGGCCGCACTCTGTGATGTACGGGGGAACCTCAACGCGGTCTCACCGCCCGGGCTCACCAATCGACATCGATCTGCGCGCGCTGCAGCGTGCCGCTGTAATCGACGTACGCCACCTTCGTTTCCGTGTAGAACTCGTAGACTTCCCACCCCCCTTCACGGTGCCCGTTGCCCGTGTTTTTGACGCCGCCGAAGGGGAGGTGCGCCTCCGCGCCGATGGTGGGCGCGTTCACATAGGTGATGCCGTTGTCGAGTTCCTCCACGGCGCGGAAGGACGCGGTCACGTCCCGCGTGTAGATCGACGACGAGAGCCCGTATGGAACTTCGTTGTTGATATCGAAGGCTTCGTCGATCGTGTCGAAGCGGATCACGGAGAGCACCGGCCCGAAGATCTCCTCGCGCGCGGCCCGGTGTTCCCGTTCGACGCCCGCGAGAACCGTCGGCTCGAAGAACCAGCCGTCGGCGAGGCCGCTCTCCGCCGGCCGCCCGCCCCCCGTCGCGACCGTCGCCCCCTCCTCGCGGGCGATCGCGATGTAGCGCTCGCACTTCTCGCGAGCCGCCTCGTGGATGAGCGGACCCACGTCGACGCCGGCCTCCTGCCCGTCGCCGAGGCGGAGGGAGCGCGCTTCGTAGCACAGTTTCTCCACGAACTCGTCGTGGACCTCCTTCTGCACGAGGAGCCGGCTCGTCGCGGTGCAGCGCTGCCCGGTCGTGCCGAAGGCGCCCCATAGCACGCCCTCGAGGGCGAGGTCGAGATCCGCGTCCGACATGACGATCTGTGCGTTCTTGCCGCCCATCTCGAGGGAGAGGCGCTTGTGCAGGCGCCCCGCGACCTCGCCGATCCGGCTGCCCGTCTCGGTGGATCCGGTGAAGGAGAGCCCGGGGATGCCGGGGTGTTCGACAATGGCGCGGCCGATCGTCTCGCCGCGGCCGTGCAGCAACTGCACGCACTCGGGCGGCAGGCCGGCCTCGAGCAGGATTTCCACGAACCGATGCGCGCTATGGGGCACGTCTTCGGAGGGCTTGTAGATGATGCTGTTCCCGCACAGCAGCGCGGGGAAGATCTTCCAGCTCGGGACCGCGACCGGGAAGTTGAAGGGGGTGATGATCCCGAACACGCCGATCGGGCGCCGGAACGACATCGCCCACTTGCTTCGCAGCTCGGAGGGCGCCGTGCGTCCGAACAGGCGCCGGCCCTCGACCGCCGCGTAGTAGGCCGTGTCGATGGCCTCCTGAACGTCGCCGCGCGTTTCGTCGAGCACCTTTCCCATCTCGCGCGTGGCCGTGCGCGCGAGATCCTCCTTGTGCCGCGTGAGGAGGTCCCCCGCCGCTTTCAGCACGAGACCCCGCTCCGGGGCCGGCGTCCTGGACCACCGCTCGAAGCCGCGCTGCGCGGAGGCCACGGCCGCGTCCAGTTCCGCTGCGCCGGTGTCCGGAAAGAGGCCGATGAGGTCCGACGTGCGCGCCGGATTCCGGTTCTCGATGTACTCGCCGGTGGCGGGCGCGACCCACTCGCCCGCGACGTAGTTGAGGAACTTCTCAGCCATTGCCGGAGGAACTCCGCTGTTAGCGATTCATCAGGAGGATGATCTCCTCGTTTTCCACCCGGACGTCGACGACGGTCGCGGGGATGTCGAAGAGCACGGTTCGTCCGTCCGCACGCAACCCCAGCTGCTGCGCGGCCATGCCGAGCATCATCGGGGGCACCGGGAGGACGCCCGCCTGGAGATTCACGACGTGAAGCCCCCCCTCGCCGCTCTCCCCCACCCGCGGGAGGACCTCTCCGGCGACCCGGGCGGAATCCCCGAGCATCGTCGCCAGGCTCTCCGCCATGTCCGCGGCGATCGGGAGTTGCGTGAAGTCGAGCACAACGGAAAAGGCGACGGTCGAGTCGCGCAGTTCGACGGCGGGCTCGCCGACGCCCGCCGGCAGCCGGGGGGTCAACTCGTAGCGAACGTAGCTCTGGAGTTCCGTCTCGGTGAACCGCGTCTCGGCCGCCCCGCCGCCGCCCGCCAGTTCCTGCAGCGCCGCGTCCACGTCCGCGGCCGCCTCGGGGCCGAATTCGGGCGCGGACTCGACGACGACGATCTCATCCGCGCCGACGTTCGAGAGCCACGCCTCGATGTCCTCCCGGAAGATCCAGCCGGCGAGCAGCAGAATCAGGAGGAAAATGAGAAAACCCAAGCCTGTGAAGAGCTTCCGGAAGAATCCCATGTCAACCGCCTCCGACCGGAATCGGGTAAAGAGGAAAAGCTAGCGTCGTGCGCGCCGGACGTCATCGGTGCCGCCCGCCAGCTGGCAGGCGGCGACTTCGGTGTGCCGTGCTCCGCGGGGGAGAAGTTCGCTCCGCATCAGTGACACGCACCGGACGTCAACCGTGGCCTCGAAGCGGACACCCGCGACGGCGCCCGCCAGACCTACGGGTGGTCGGGGGCGGCGGATTCGTCCCACCGTTACGTGCGGGCGGAAGGGACGCGGGTCGGGGGCGACGCCGACGCCGACCACGGCCTCTTCCGCGGATCGCCGCAGCGCGGAGAGCGGCGGAGCCTCCTCGACACCGACCCACAGAACGCGGGCACGCCGGTGGGAGGGGAAGACGCCGGCGGCGCGCAGCCGGATCGGGAAGCGCGGCAGCTCCGCGGTCGCCGCGGAGATCGCCCGTGCAAGCGGCGCCTCGAGGCGGCGGTCGACCTCTCCGATGAAGCGCAGCGTGAGGTGCATTTGCTCCGCACGCACCGGCCGCACCCCCTCCAGCGCCCGCAGGGCCGCGGTCGCGCGCGTCAGCTCCGCGCGGATCGCGGAGGGGAGGAGGACGGCGACGAAGAGCCTCGACCGGGCGTCGGGGGCGACATATCCTGCGGCTGCCATGATCCTCCTCATCGACAACTACGATTCGTTCGCCTTCAACCTCGCGCGGTATCTGGAGGAACTTGGGGAGACCGTGCGGGTGCGGCGCAACGATGACGTCGATCCGGGGACCCTCGAGGACGAAGGCTTCTCGCACATCGTCATCTCGCCCGGTCCCTGCACGCCCGCCGAAGCCGGCGCTTCCGTCGAGGTGATCCGGGTGGTGGGCGCGGAGATCCCGATTCTCGGCGTTTGTCTCGGACACCAGTGTATCGCCGCGGCGACCGGCGGACGCGTCGCCCGGGCCGCGCGTCCGATGCACGGTCGCCTGTCGGCGATCCGGCACGAAGGGAGCGGGCTGTTCGCGGGCCTCCCCTCGCCGCTCGAGGTCACCCGCTACCATTCGCTGATCGTGGATCCCGGCGAACCCGGGGACGGCCTCCGGGTCACGGCCCGCACGGAGGAGGGCGAAGTCATGGCCCTCGAACACGAGTCGCGGCCGCTGTGGGGCGTCCAGTTCCATCCGGAAGCCGTACTCACCGCAGGCGGACGCCGCCTGCTCGGGAACTTCCTCGCGCTCGGAAGGGGGGAGGTTCCCGCTTCCGAGCCCGTGGAAGCCGGCCTCTGCGCGGAGCTCCCGGCCGACGCCCTCCGCTGACGCCGCACAACGCCAACGCCGCGCTACACCGGCGGCATCGTCAGCAGGGTCCGCGGAAACGAATCGCCTCGGCGACGTGGTCCTCGGATACGCGGTCCCGCCCCTCCAGATCCGCGATGGTGCGGGAGACGCGAAGCGCGCGGTGGTAGCCACGGGCCGTCAGGCCGAGATGGGTCACGGCCTTCTTCAGGAGCGATCGACCGCCGCGGTCGATCCCGCACGCCTCTTCGAGACGGACGGGCGGGATCCGCGCATTCGTCGTTCCGTGGCGGCGGGCGGCGCGGGCACGGGCCTTCGACACCCGGGCGCGCACGGTCGCGCTCGTCTCGCCGCGCGCCGCCTCCGCGAGTTGCTCCCAGCGCACGGCCGGAACGTCGACGAGCATGTCGATCCGGTCGAGGAGCGGTCCGCTTACCCGGCGGCGGTAGCGCCGCACGGCATCCTCGAGGCAGCGGCAGCGGCCCGGCGCACCCAGGAAGCCGCACGGGCAAGGGTTCATCGCGGCCACGAGCGTGAACTCGGCGGGAAAGCAGGCCGACCCGGCCGCGCGGACGATCCGCACCTGCCCCTCCTCGATCGGCTGGCGCAGCGCCTCCAGCGTACGCCGTCCGAACTCCGGGAGTTCATCGAGAAAGAGCACGCCGTGATGCGCGAGCGATGCTTCGCCCGGCCGCGGACGGCTCCCGCCGCCGATGAGCCCGGCCTCGCTGATCGAGTGGTGCGGCGCCCGGAAGGGTCGGGCGCGCTTGAGTCCGGAACCGTCGGCCAGGAGGCCGGCGATGCTGTGGATCGCCGTCACGTCCACCGCCTCCCTTACGTCGAGGACGGGGAGGAGACCGGGGAGACAGCGCGCGAGACTCGTCTTTCCGGAGCCCGGGCAGCCCGAGAGGAGGAGGTTGTGCCCTCCGGCGGCCGCGATCTCCAGCGCCCGCTTGGCGACCGGCTGCCCCTTTACGGCCGACAGGTCGAACGCGTCGTCCTCCGATCCCGGGCCGTTCCTCGCCCGCACGGCAGGGGACAGCAGCGCCGCAGGGGCACGCAACCCGGCTTCGCCCTTCAGCGCGGCGAGGATCTGACGGAGCGACTCCGCGCCGCCCACGGCGACCCCTTTCGCGGCCGACGCTTCGCGCAGATTCGCCGCCGGCAGAAGGAGGCGTGTGACGCGAGCGTTCGCCGCCGCGAAGAGGGCGATCGGAAGGGCGCCCCGGACGGAGCGCAGGGAACCGTCGAGCCCGAGTTCGCCCACGGCCAGCGTCCCCTCGAGGGCCTCCCGGGGGAGGTCCCCCTTCGCGCACAGGATCCCGAGCATGATCGGCAGATCCAGGGCGGCTCCCGTCTTGGGAAGGTCCGCCGGCGCCAGATTCACCGTGATTCGCAGCCCGGGAACGTGAAGGCCCAGCTGCGCCGCGGCGGCCCGGATTCGTTCGCGGCCCTCGCGGACGGCGCTCTGCGCGAGACCGACGATCTGCATCATCGGCGTCCCCCTGATCAGCGACACCTCGACGCTCACCGCCCGCACGTCGAGCCCCACCACCGCCGCCGACATCACCGAGGCCGACCCCACCCACTCCGGCATTCTTCGTCGCTCCCGTCCGCGCAGCCTTGTAACTTCACCGTGAGTCGAGGATCGGCATCGGTCTCAACCGGTTCTCAAAGCGGCCCGGGAACGAGGCGAAGAGTGGAGAAGAGAGTAAGGTCATCGCGCAGGGCGCGGGCGCTCGGAGCGCTCCTGCTGAGTTCGCTCCTCGCCGGCCTTCCGGACCCCCTTCCGCTGGCCGCGCAGGAACTCGACGCCGGCCATCTGTATCTGCGCGAAGCGGGGCGCCGCGTGGGGACGGAGCGCTTCCGGGTCTGGCAGACCGGATCCACCGTGAACGCGTTCGCCAGCGTCGAGAGGGTGCAGCGGCCCGCCTGGCAGGTGCGGCTCCAGATGGACCTCGACCTGCTGCCGGTGAAATACGAGGTTCGCGAAGGTGTATCGGCTGTTGTGAGCGGGGAGCGCTTCCCGGACCGGGTCCGCTTCCACTTCGCGACCCCGGAGGGCGAGCGCTGGAAGCAGTACCCGGTCCAGGATGCGGCCGCGATCTTCGAGCCGGGGATCGCGCATCACCATCTCGTCCTCGTGCGGGCGCTCAGAGAAGCGCCGGACGGGCGGTTGAAGGCGATCCTGCCCCTCGAGGGCCGGACCGTGACGATGCGGCTGGCCGCCCGGACCGAGGAGAGCGTTTCGCTCGGCGAGGAGTCGGTGGACGCGACCCTTTACGAGGTGGACGTGGAAGGCGCCCGGCACCGGGTGTGGCTCGACGCGGACGACCGGCTGCTCCGCGTCGTGGACGCCGCGGGCCGCGAGGCCCTGCGCGCCCCGGCCGAGGGCTGAGACGGACCAGACGAGGGCTGAGACAGACTGGAGGAGAAGATGGAACACCATCCGGAATCGTCCGACGCATCGGCGGAGGAGCACGCGATCCCCTCCCTGCCCGCACGCATCGTGCAGGTCTTCGTCTCGCCGGCGAAGCTTTTTGACGCCCTCCGCCACCGCCCCGCCTGGATGGGCGCTGTCCTGGGGCTCATCGGCCTCAGCCTCGCGCTTCAATTCCTCACGCCGGTCATCGTGCCCGAGGAGGTCCGGCGGACGATGTTTGAGACCCAGTTCGTCGCTGCGGGCTCCGATCCCGCGATAGCCGAGCAACAGATCGAGTTCTGGCTCCAGTGGTCTCCAGTCGTGTTCGGCGCCGGCGCCGTCTTCGTCACGCCGATCGCGCTCAGCCTCGTTGCAGGGCTCCTGCTGCTCGCCTTCAACGTGTTTCTTGGCGGCGAGGGTACGTTCCGGCAACTCTTCAGCGCGGGCGCCCATGCCTTCTATATCAACCTGGCCGGAGGACTCGTCGTAATCGTCCTCATGGTGCTCGGTTCGGAGAATCCGGTCCTGACGCCGGGTCTCTTCCTGCCCGAGATGGGGGGATTCGTTGGCAGGTTCGTAAACGGAATCAACATCTTCGCTGTTTGGACGTGCGTGGTGCTCGGGGTCGCGGTCAGCCGCATCTATCCGGGGCGCTCCGTGGTGGCAGGCACAACCTACCTGCTCGTGCTCTATTTTCTGATGATCTCACTGGGCGCAGCCGCGGCGGGCCTGGGAGGGTGAACAGCGGGCCCCGTGCAGCTGAGCTTCTCCAAGAAGGAGATGAAACTGAGCGGGCGGTGCGGACGTACCCTTGGGCGCGACTCGAGTCTCGGAGTATCTCGGAGGTCGCATAGGCAGCCCATGTCGTATAGGCAGCCCTTTGAATCTCGAAATAAAGGTCGTTGTACAGGATGAAGAAAGCGATCATCGCGGTCGTCGTGGTTGGGCTTCTCGCGACCATGGGATTCCTCGCCATGCAGCGGGAAGGGCGTGGCGCCGTCGAAGTCCGCGTAGAGGCCGTAGGGCTGCGGGATCTCATCGACGACGTCTCCGCGACAGGCCATATAGAACCCAAGACGCACGTGGACATCACGACCGACGTCGCCGGGCGGATCATCGAACTCCCGGTGGAGGAAGGGCAGGACGTGGAGGAGGGAGACCTCCTGCTTCAGATCGACCCGGCCCTCTTCCGCGCGGCGGTCAACCGGGCGGAGGCCGGGGTGGCGCAGGCGCAGGCCACCCTCGCCCAGCAGCGGGCGGCATACGAGCAGGCGCAGCGGGACGCGGATCGTCTCACGGCGTTGCAGGCGCGAGGGACCGACTTCGTGACCGAGGCGGAGGTTGAACAGGCGGTGACAAACGCCGAGGTCCAGCACCGGCTCTTCGAGGCTTCGGAACATTCCGTGCAGCAGGCGGAGGCGAACCTCGACCAGGAGCGTGACCGGCTCGGGAAGACGACGATCCGGGCGCCCATGTCCGGCCGGATCACGCGGCTCAACGTCGAGCGCGGCGAGACCGCGATCGTCGGGACGATGAACAATCCGGGAAGCCTGCTCCTCACCGTCGCGGACCTTTCCGTCATGGAGGCCGTGATCGAGGTGGACGAAACGGACGTACCCGATATCTCCATCGGCGATTCCGCCTACGTCGAGATCGACGCTTTTCCGAACCGGCGTTTCGTGGGGACCGTCACCGAGATCGGCAACAGCTCGATCGTTCCCCTGAATCCCGCCACGTCCGGAGGTTCGGCCCAGGCGATCGACTTCGAGGTGCGCATCGAGCTTCGTGAGCCGCCCGAAGGGATCCGGCCGGACCTGTCCGCCACGGCGGACGTGATCACGGCCACCCGCGACCAGGTGCCCAGCATCCCCATCACGGCGCTGACGCTGATGGATGCGGACGAATACGAGGAGATCCCGAACGAGAATCTGCCGAGCGCTCCGGGCTCCGACGCGGCGCGGGATATCGAGGGCGTCTTCGTCGTGGAGGGGGACATCGTCCGCTTCCGGCCCGTCGAGATCGGTATCGCCGGAGAGAACTACTTCGAGGTCGTCTCGGGGATCGAACTCGGCACGACCGTGGTCTCCGGCTCGTTCCAGGCGATCCGCGAACTCGGCGACGGGAGCCGGATCCAGATCGACGGGCCGGGGCCCGGGGCCGCCGTCAACGGCGACGGCAGCGGAGGAAGCGACGCCGCGATCAACGGAGAGGACGGACGATGAGCGCGAACGGCCATATGACGTCGATGATCGTCACGCGCGATCTCCGGAAGGACTACGTGATGGGCACCGAGACGGTGCACGCGCTGGCCGGCGTCGACATCGAGATCCTCCGGAACGAGTACGTGTCGATCATGGGACCCTCGGGCTCGGGCAAATCGACGCTCATGAACATGATCGGCTGCCTCGACTCCCCGACGAGCGGGGAATACGTCCTCAACGGGCAGGCGGTCCAGGATCTGAGCGACGACAACCTGGCCCGGATCAGAAACCGGGAGATCGGTTTCGTGTTCCAGACGTTCAACCTCCTGCCGAGGGCGACGGCGCTGCACAACGTGGAGCTGCCGCTCATCTACGCGGGAATATCGAGCCGGGACCGGCAGCGGAAGGCGGCGCAGGCGCTCGAGATCGTTCAGCTCGCCGACCGGATGGACCACAAACCCAACGAACTCTCGGGCGGTCAGCGCCAGCGCGTGGCCATCGCGAGGGCGCTCGTCAACGACCCCTCGATCCTCCTCGCGGACGAGCCGACGGGCAACCTCGACTCCTCGACCTCCGAGGAGATCATGGATGTCTTCGACACGCTGCACGAGAACGGGCAGACCATCATCATGGTCACGCACGAGTACGACATCGCGGCCCGCTCCCAGCGCGTGATCACGCTCGTCGACGGCAAAGTCGAGGCGCAGATGTCGGTGGACTACTACCTCGCGCGCGGCCTCCAGCAGCCCACGGTGGCTCCGGCCACGGCGGCTCCGCCGGCGAGCCCGGAGGCCGAGGCCGAGCCCGAGACGTCACCGGAGGCCGAGCCCGCTCAAGCACCGTCCCTGAAGGACGACGCCGTTCCGGCGCCGACGCTGGAGCCTGCTCCGCCACCGCCGCCGACAGCCGCTCCGTTGGACCCGGTGCCGCCGGAGGC
This sequence comes from Gemmatimonadales bacterium, assembly GCA_009841005.1. Lineage (GTDB taxonomy): Bacteria > Gemmatimonadota > Gemmatimonadetes > Palauibacterales > Palauibacteraceae > Palauibacter > Palauibacter polyketidifaciens. Next base: position 47,169 of record VXMR01000103.1, on the reverse strand, counting down.
CGCGCCTCCCGCCCCGGGAACGCGGCGTCCCATTTCGAACCCCTGGGCGCCCCCGCCCACGCCGCCCGCCGATGGCGGCCGCTAGCGGCCGCGCGACGCTCCGCCGATGAGATTCTGGGAGGGCATTCGCCTGTCGCTGCAACAGGTATGGACGCAGAAGCTGAAGTCGTTCTTCGCGCTCCTCGGCATCATCATCGGGATCACGTTCCTCATTGCGGTGATCACGATCGTCGAGGGCATGAACAGCTATGTGCGCGACGACTTCGCGGGTTCGCTCTTCGGCGTGAACACCTTCACCGTCGTCCGGCGTCCTCAGATCGTAACGGGGCGCATCGATGAGGCCGAGCGCCGCCGGCAGCGTCGCAATCCCCAGCTCACCATGGAGGACGTGGCGGTCGTGCAGGCCGCGGCGCCCGACGCCCAGTACCTGGGCTACTATGCGCGGGACGTCGCGGGCTCGGTTCGCTACGGGCAGTACGAGCGGCGCAATGTCCTCATGGTCGGGGGCTCGCCGGAGTACGAGGCCGTCCAGGGGTGGAAGGTGGTGGATGGGCGCGGCCTGACGCCGATCGATGATCAGCAGGCGCTCGCCGTCGCCGTCATCGGTTCCCAGATCGCCGAACGGCTCTTCCCCACGACCTCGCCCATCGACAAGCGCATCCGGGCGGGCGGGCACGGTTTCAGGGTCGTCGGCGTGCTGGAGGCCCAGGGCGGCTTCGCCGGGAACCTGCGCGATGCGGCCGTACTCGTTCCCTTCGAGACGTTTCAGCGCACGGTGGCGCGCCGGCGGCTGGAGGTCGACGGGATCACCGTCAAGATGGGATCGATCGACGAACTCGAGCCGGCCATGGCGGAGGTGGAGGGCGCGATGCGCTCCAACCGGCGCCTGCGGCCCTCCGAACCGAACACTTTCGGCATCGACACGTCGAGCGGGCTTCTCGACGCGTGGGAGACGATCAACCGGGTGCTGATGACGGCGCTCCCCGGGCTGGTCGGGATCTCGCTGGTGGTGGGCGGCATCGTGATCATGAACATCATGCTGCTCTCGGTCACGGACCGGACGCGCGAGATCGGACTCCGCAAGTCTCTCGGAGCCCGGCGCCGCGACGTCCTCTTCCAGTTCCTGACCGAAGCATCGACACTCTCGATCCTGGGCGCAGCTCTGGGTATCGGATCCGGATTCGGGATGGCGCTGATCGTCGAACGGCTTACGCCGCTGCCGGCCGCGATATCGGTGCCCGCGATGATCATCTCCCTCATTCTCGGGCTTGGGGTTGGGATCGCCTCCGGCCTCTATCCCGCGTATCGGGCGGCGCGGCTCGACCCGATCGAAGCCCTCAGGTTCGAGTGAGGCTGCGATGAGCGGGCGCGGGCGCGGGCGCGGCATGGGGTTCATCGCGACGGTCACCGAGGGGATCGCCGTCGCCTTCGACTCGCTCGGGGCGAACAAGGTACGGAGCGGTCTCACGATCCTCGGGGTGACGATCGGAGTCCTCGTCGTCATGGTCATGGCGGCGGTGATCACCGGGATCAACCGGAGCTTCTCGGAGTTGATGGCCCCTGAGGGGGTCACGACCTTCTGGGTGGCGCACTTCGACTTTTCCTCCATGCAGATCAGCGGTCCGCTGGAGGAAGGCGAGGACGCCTTCTTCAAGAACCCTCCGCTCGAGCCTGAATGGACGAAGGAACTGGGCCGGATCGAGGGGATCCGGAGCGCGGCGCCGATCGTGGACCTCGCGGGGTCGGGATACGAGGCCTCCTCCGGCGGCGACCGGGTCGAGATCGGACTCTACGGAGTTGGCGCCGACTACATCGAGATCTCGGGCGGAGATATCATCGCGGGCCGCTGGTTCACGCAGTCGGAGGCCGACCGGCGCGCTGCGGTCACCGTGATCGACTCGGCCACGGCGGTGGAGCTGTTCGGCACGCGGGATCCGATCGGACGGGACATCCGGGTCGGCCGGGGCAGCGAGAACGCGAGGGTCCGCGTGGTCGGCATCTACAGGGTGCCCGCCAATCTCTTCGCCGGCCTGGTTTCGCACTACGTGTGGATGCCCTTTGCGACGGCCGACAAGCTGCTGCGGGTATGGGATCGGCAGATCAGCTTCGTCGTGCGGCCGGAACCGGAGACGGAGCTGCAAACCGCGCTCGACGCGACCCGCGCCCGTATGCGGCAGTTGCGGGGATTGCAGATCGGCGAGGAAGACGACTTCGCCATCATGACTCCCGATCAGATGATGGCGCTTTGGGGCCAGCTGACGAACGTGCTCTTCGCCGCCATGGTCGGCCTGTCGAGCATCGGGCTCATGGTCGGTGGTGTCGGCGTCATCGGCATCATGATGATCTCCGTCACGGAGCGGACCCGCGAGATCGGGCTCCGCAAGGCGATGGGCGGACGCCGCCGGGACATCATGTGGCAATTCCTCGTGGAAGCGGCCACGCTCACGCTGCTCGGCGGGGCGACGGGGATGGTGCTCGGAGGCGGGCTCGTGTGGATCGTGAACCAGGCCACGCCGCTCACCGCCGTCGTGCCGATGTGGTCGATCGTGGCCGCGCTGGCGGCCTCGATTCTGACCGGTATCGGCTTCGGACTCTACCCGGCCTCCCGGGCCGCGGGTCTGGACCCCATCGACGCGTTGCGTTACGAGTAGTCCTCTCCCGCGGCGTTAAACGCGCGACCTGACTCCGGCACGCGACGGAAGCCGCGGGCGATGGGGAGGCGCGTATGACCGCTCGTGGCGGCATGGGCTTCTTGTCAACGGTCACCGAAGGGATCGCGGTCGCCTTCGACTCGATCGGCGCCAACAAGGTTCGGAGCGGCCTCACGATCCTGGGCGTCACCATCGGCGTGCTCGTCGTCATGGTGATGGCGGCCGCGATCACCGGCATCAACAAGAGCTTCGAAGACGCGATGTCTCCGAACGGCGTCGAGACGTTCTACGTGGCGCACTGGGACTTCACGTCGGGGGGCTTCGGTGGCGGCCCTCTGGGCGAGGAGGAGCCGGACCTGTTCCGGAACAAACCCCTCGATCCGCGGTGGGCCAGGGACCTCGGACGCATCCCGGGCATCCGGAGCGCATCTCCGTTCGTCGAACTCACCGGCGATTTCGGTCCGGGGGCCTTCGAGGCGAGCGTCGGATCGGATCGTGTCGAGATCTCGTTCTACGGGGTCGGGGCCGACTATCTCGAGATCTACAGCGGCGACTTCATCTCGGGCCGCTGGTTCACGCACCCCGAGGCCGAGCGGCGGGCGCCCGTCGCCGTGATCGATTCCACCGTGGCGGCCGACCTGTTCGGGTCGCTCAATCCGCTCGGCCGCGAGATCCGGATCGGCGAAGGCAGCCGCGGAGCCATGTTCCGCGTGGTCGGCGTGTACCGCGTGCCGGCCAACCTGTTCGCCGGCCTCGCGTCGCACTACGTGTGGGTACCGTTCGCGAGCGCGGACAAGCTGCTGCCCGTCTGGGACCGGGCCGTCAGCATCATCGTGCGGCCGGAACCCGAAGCCGACCTTCAGATGGCGCGCGACGCGACGCACGCGCGGATGCGGCAGCTTCGCCAACTGGAGCCAGCCGAGGAGGACGACTTCGCGGTGCTGACCCAGGAGCAATTGCTGAATCTCTGGGGTCAACTGACAAACGTCCTGTTTGCGGCGATGCTCGGGTTGTCGAGCATCGGGCTCATGGTGGGGGGGGTCGGCGTGATCGGGATCATGATGATTTCCGTGACGGAGCGGACGCGGGAGATCGGGTTGCGGAAGGCGATGGGCGGACGGCGGCGGGACATCATGTGGCAATTCCTGGTCGAGGCGGCCACGCTCACGCTGCTGGGCGGAGCGACCGGGATGCTGATGGGCGGCGCAATCGTTTGGGTCGTGAACGCGCTCACGCCGCTCCCGGCCGTCGTGCCACTGTGGTCCATCGTGGCGGCCCTTGCGGCATCGGTGCTCACCGGGATCGGTTTCGGACTCTACCCGGCTTCGCGGGCCGCAGCGCTGGATCCGATCGAAGCGCTGCGCTACGAGTAGGCGACCGAAAGGCGAGCGGCTGACCGCCCGATGACCGAACAATCTCTGGACCTCCTTGCGATCGCGGCGCATCCGGACGATGCGGAACTCACCTGCGGCGGGACGCTGGCCCGTGCCGCGGAACAGGGATACCGGACGGGGATCCTGGACCTGACCCGGGGCGAGATGGCCTCGCGCGGGACTCCGGAGTTGCGGGCGGAGGAGGCGGACCAGGCGGCGGCGGCGCTGGGCGTCGGGGTCCGGGTCAACGCCGGGCTCCCGGATGCGCGACTCGAGAACTCGCAGGAGGCGCGGCGGATCGTCGTCGGACACCTGCGGGACCTCGCTCCGGCGACCGTGATCCTGCCGTATCCGCGCGGCCGTCATCCGGATCATCGGGTCGCCTCCGAGCTCGCCCGCGATGCCTGTTTCCTCGCGGGACTGCGGGAGTACGAAGGCGGCCCGGGGCGGCGGCCGGAGAAGATCCTCTACGCCATGGCGTATCGGGAGGACGCGGTGAAACCGACCTTCGTCGTCCCGCTCACCGAAGAGCAGTTCCAGCGCAAGGTCGAGGCGGTGCGGTGCTACGCGTCACAGTTCGAGGGCTCGACGGCGGCGGGCGAGATCTTCCCCACCGGACAGCCGCTCGTCGAACGCATCGAGACAGCGTCGCGGCACTACGGCTCGCTGGTCCGGGCGCCGCACGGGGAACCGTTCCATACGGATGAGACAATGCGCGTGAGCGATGTCACACGCCTCGGAGTCCGCTCGTTATAAGAAGGCGCTGGAGCCGTCAGCCGCAGCGAACCTCGACGAGGAGACGCTTCCAGCTCGGGACCGACTCGGCACCCACCTTGATCACCTGCACGCGTGCCGCGCCGCCGCGCCGCATCCAGGGGGCGAGCCAGGCGCCGATTTCCCTCGGGAGGTGGCCGACCGGATCGCCATCGCGGATGTGGACCCAGACATCGTCGGGTTCGCCTCCGGGCGGGTCGGGGATGAGGAGGAGTTCCTCCTGCGGGCTTACCGTGTCGAGGTGGCGGGCGCGGTCTTCGAAAGCGAGTCCGTGTACGGTGGTGCGGAACACCGGGGCCCCGAGCGGTGGTATGCTCTGCTCGTCGGACGTGGGCCCTGTGGGGCTTGGCGCCGGGGGGGTCGGCCCCGGCGCGGAACGTGGTGGCTCCATGTACTCCATCCCGAGTTGCGGCGTCGTTTGAAGCTTCGACACAATAGACGCTCTCTGCTCGACGGGCGAATCCGGACCGAAAACGACAATGACACAGCGGGAAGAAGAGAGACTCTACCTCGACTACGCGGCGACCTGGCCCATGCGGCCGGAGGTATGGGAGGCGATGGGGGCGGAGCTGCGGCACGGCTTCAATCCCGCGAGCGCCCATGCCCCGGGACGGCGGGCCCATCGCTGCCTCGAGGTCGCGCGCGGGCGGATCGCGGATCTGCTCGGGTGCGCGCGGTCATCCATCTACTTCACGGGCGGTGGCACACAGTCCGACAACCTCGCGATCCTCGGCTTCGTGCGGTCGAATCCGGGGCGGAGTCCGCGCGTGTTCGTGTCCGAGATCGAGCACAAGGCATGCCTCGAGGCGGGGGATCGCGGCGCGGTGGAGGGAGCCCGCGTGGCGCGGATTCCCGTGGACGGGTCGGGGACGATCGACCTCGGATGGCTGTGGCGGGAACTCGCGGCGGACCCGGACGCGCCGACGCTGATTTCGGTGATGTGGGCGAACAACGAGATCGGCACGGTCCAGGCGATGGGGGAGATCGTGGAGCTGGGCCACGAGTACGGGGCGGTCGTACACACGGACGCCGTGCAGGCCCTGGGGAAGGTGGACTGCGATCTGGAGCGGACGCCGGTCGATCTCCTCTCGGCTACGGCGCACAAGCTCGGCGGGCCCGTGGGGATCGGCCTCCTCTACCTGCGCCCGGGGGTGACGCTGGAGCCGCTGAGCTACGGGGGCGGCCAGGAACGGTCCATGTGGCCGGGCACGCAGAACCCGATCGGCGCGACGGGTTTCGCGGCCGCACTCGCGCTCGCGCTCGAGGACCGCGAGGCAGAGGTCGCACGCTGGATCGCGCTGCGGGATCACCTCGAGGCGCGGATCCGCGCGGAGATCCCCGACGCCCGGATCCATGCCGGCGACGCGCCGCTGCGGATGCCGAATCTCGTCAGCATCGGGATCCCGGGGTGTGACAGCGGAGCCGTGCTCGTCTCCCTCGATTTCGAGGGGATCGCGGCCTCGGGCGGATCGGCCTGCGGCTCCGACTCGAGCGTCGGCTCCGACGTGCTGGACGCGATCGGGATCACCAGCGACGTCCCGTACGCGGCCGTGCGCTTCAGCTTCGGCCACGACACGTCCCGGGCGGACGTCGACAAGGCGGCGGACGCGCTTGCGCGGGTGGCGGCGCGGGTCGTCGCCATCACGGCCTGAGATCGCGCATCCATGATCGCCCCGAGCCGCCTCGCGGACGCCGTGCTCGTCGCCATGTCCGGCGGCGTGGACTCGTCGCTCACCGCGGCGCTGCTGGCGCGCGAAGGCCGACCGATCATCGGCGTGACGATGAAGACCTTCTGCTACACCGGCAGCGAGGGCCCCACGCGCACCTGCTGCGGCCTCGACGGGATCGCGGACGCCAAGTCCGTCGCCGCCCAGCTCGACATGCCGCACCACGTGTTCGACGTGGAGGAGGAGTTCACGCGCGACGTGATCGACGACTTCGTGTCGGAGTACGCGGCCGGCCGCACACCGATCCCGTGCGTCCGCTGCAACAGCTTCACGAAGTTCCGGGACCTCCTCGTGCGGGCGGACGCGCTGGACTGCCGCTGGCTGGCGACGGGGCACTACGCGCGCGTGGTCCGACCCCGCTCCGGCCCTCCGGAACTCCACCTCGGCGCGGATGACCACAAGGATCAGACGTACTTCCTGTGGGGGATGCCCCGCGAGGCGCTCGACCGTCTGCTCCTGCCGGTCGGCGAGCTGACGAAGCCACAGGTCCGCGCGGAGGCGCGGCGGCTCGGCCTCGACACGGCGGACAAGCCGGAGTCGTTCGAGATCTGCTTCGTCCCCGACAACGACTACGCCGGGGTCCTGCGCCGGTACCTGCCGGAGGACCACCCTGCCCTCTCACCCGGCGCCATCCGCTTCGAGGACGGCTCCGATGCGGGCGAGCACCCGGGCTACGCACACTACACCGTGGGACAGCGCAAGGGGCTCCCGGGCGGCCTTCCCGAACCGATGTTCGTGCTCGAGATCCGGCCGGAGTCGCGCGACGTCATCATCGGGCCGCGGGCCTCCCTGGCCCGCTCGCGCATCGGCGCCGAGGGTGCGAACTGGCTGGCCGAGCCTCCCGACGGGGGCGAGCGCATCGGGGTGCGGATCCGGCATGGTGCCGCGATCGTCGAGGCGGAGGTCATCGAGGCGACGCCGACGGGCTTCTCGCTGGAGCTGCCCGTGCCGCAGTCGGCCATCACGCCGGGCCAGAGCGCCGTGCTCTACCGGGACGATCTCGTCCTCGGCGGCGGCGTCATCGTCTCAAACTGACGGCCGGCGCAAGGCGCTGGCGGCCAGCGCCAAGGCGCGGGGCGCGGGTCAGTAGGAGAGGCCCTCCTGTTTCGCGAGATCCTGGACCGTCTTCAGGCCCTCGCCGGAGAGGTCGGGCGTTTCCACGACGACCTTGACGAGCTGGTCGCCCCGGTTGTCGCCGCGCCGGATGCCCTGGCCCCTTATCCGGAACGTGGTGCCGCTCTGCGTGCCCGGCGGGATTCTGAGCACGACCTTGTTCCCGCCGATCGTCCTCACCTTCACCTTCGAGCCGAGGATCGCCTGCGCCACGTTGATCGGCACCTCGCAGGCGAGGTCGAGCCCGTCGCGGGTGAAGAAGCGGTCGGGGTCGACCTGGAACTTGATGATGAGGTCGCCTGCGGGGCCGCCGCCCGGACCGCGTTCGCCCTTGCCGGAGATGCGGACGCGCGAGCCGCTCTCCACCCCCGCGGGCACCTTGACGCTGAGCTTGCGCCGCGTGTTCACCTGGCCGCGCCCGGAACAGCTCGAGCACGGCGTCTCCGGCACCATCCCTCGGCGCATGCACACCGGGCACGGGCGCGTGACGGAGAACCCGCCCTGCCCGAACGTGACCTCGCCCTTGCCATCGCACTCGGCGCAGCGTACCAGCGACGTGCCGGGAGCGGCGCCATCCCCGTCGCACGTCGCGCACTCCTCGTTGATCGGCACCGTGACCGCGACCCGGCCGCCCCGCGCCGCCGTGCGGAGCGGCACCGTGACCAGGTATTCGACGTTGCGGCCCCGCTTCGGCCCCTTGCTCTCCGGCTTCGCCTTCTTCCCGAAATCGAAGATCGAGGAAAAGATGCCGCCGATGCCGCCCAGGTCGGACAGATCCTCGAACTTGAAGTTGCCCGCGCCGCCGGGGGCTCCGCCCGGCTGGCCGGGCCCGAATGCGCCGAGGCCGCCGTACTTCCGCACGCGGTCGTACTTCTTGCGCTTGTCGGGATCGGAGAGGACGCCGTGCGCCTCCGATACCTCCTTGAACTTCTCCGTCGACCTCGGATCGCCCGCGTTCGCGTCCGGGTGGTGCTCCTTCGCGAGCTTGCGGTAGGCCTTCCGGATCTCGTCCTCGCTCGCGTTCTCCGCGACCCCGAGAATCTTGTAGTAATCCTTCGCCTGCGTCGCCATCGGATCAGGAAGCTTCCGCTTCGTGGCGGTAGACCGTGACGCGCGCGGGGCGAAGCAGCCGGTCGCCGAGCCGGTATCCGATCAGGACGACGTGCGACACGAGTTCGTCCTGCTCCGGGTCGTCCGTCGGGGTCATCATCAGAGCGTCGTGGAGGTTGGGATCGAAGCGCTCGCCTACGGGGTTCACCGGTTCCACGCCGTTGTCGGAGAGGACCTTCGCGAACTTCCGGGCCACGAGCCCGATCCCCTCGTGCAGGGCCTCCGTCGTCGTGCCCTCGAGCGGCGTGTCGGCCACGCGCTGCAGGTCATCCATCGTTTCGAGCAGCTTGCCGGCGAGTTCCGCGCGCGCCCGCTCCCCCGCATCGCCCAACTCGCCCCTCGTCCGGCGCCGGAAGTTGTCGAACTCCGCCGCGAGCCGGAGGTGGCGGTCCTGCAGCGCCGCGAGTTCCTCCGCCGGCCCGAGATCCTCGCCGGACTCGGGCGGACCGACCTCGTCCACGTGCCCGGGAGTCTCCGGCGCAGGCGCATCGGGCTCGGCGGCGTCGCCGGCGGCCTCCGGAGCGACGTCCTCCGGAGCGGTATCCTCCGGCGGCGCGCTCTCCATTTCCTGTTCCAGATCCCTCGTTCCCATCGAATATCCTCGAGTGTGCTCGTCAAAGCCGCGAATCCAGCCAGCGCATCGCTTCCAGCGCGGCAGCTTCCCGGATCTCGTCCCGGCTCCCCCCGAAGCGGTGGCACCGCGCGTCGCGGGAGGGGCCGTCGTGGGCGATCCACACCGTGCCCACGGGCTTCTCGGCGGATCCCCCCGAGGGCCCGGCGATTCCCGTGACGGCGATGGACCAGGTGCTCTCCGCCACGCGCCGCGCCCCGGCGGCCATCTCCTCCGCCACCGCCCGCGAAACGGCGCCGTACCGGTGGAGCGACGCCTCCGACACCTTCAGCAGCTCCCTTTTGGCGTCGTCATCGTAGCTTATCAGCCCACCCCACAAAACCTTCGACGCTCCGGGTACAGCCGTGAGGGCGGCGCCGATCAGGCCGCCCGTGCAACTCTCGGCGAGCACCAGGGTGTGACCCCTCTCCCGCAGGCCTTCGATGAGCGTCGCGGCGGCCTCGACCAGCGACGGACCGCCCTTACGAATGGCGACCCGCCATGAGGCGCGAAAACGTGCCCAGATAGGTCACGGCGGAGGCCAGGGTGAGCAACACGGCGAGGGTGAGAAAGGTCGTCGTGAACCATCCGTGGAAGGCGGAGAACCACTGCCACGCCCGGCCGCCGGGGGCCACGAAGCCGGGCGTCAGGAACGCGACCCAGAGGATCGCGGAGCCGATGAAGATGTTCTGCGCGAGCGCCTTCCTCTTTCCCAGGATCTGCGCCGCGACGATCCGCCCGCGCCGCGCGGCGAAGGAGCGGAGCAGCGTGATCAGCGCCTCGCGCCCCAGGAAGATGACAATGGCCCAGAGCGGAATGACGCGGAACAGGGGGAGAGACGGGCTTCCCGCCTGCCCGAGATTGATGCTGTAGACGGGGATGAGGGCGGCGACGAGCAGCAGTTTGTCCGCCAGCGGGTCGACGATCTTGCCGAAGGAGGTCACCTCGCCGCGGGCTCGGGCCAGGTGTCCGTCCCACAGATCCGAGAGCGCGGCGAGGACGAACACGACGAACGCGATCATGCGCGGCGCCGGACGAGGTTGCAGGAGCAGCGCCGTCACGACGGGAGCCGCGAGAATCCGGCCCGTGGTAATCGTGTTCGGGAGATTCAGTGTGGGTCTCCGCTCTCCAGGACCTCGTCGCTCGCGAGCACGCTCTCGAGACTCTCCAGAACCGCCGTCGCGCGCTTGCGGAGGAGCGGTCGCTCCTCCCATGCCAGATAATCTCTCAACAGCGGCAGATCGTCCACGGACGGGTGCGACTTCAGGTATCCGAGGGCGGCCAGGCGCCGGAGCGGATGCGGACTGAACAGTTCGCGCCGGTGGCGGCGCATCTGATCCCGCGCGAGATAGATCCCGAGGCCGACGGCCGCGGCGGCGCCCAGCAGGGCCGCGGCCGCGATCTTCCAGCCCGTCGCGGAACGGCGGTCCGCATCTTCGTATTCGATTCGAGTCGTCATCGCTGCTACATCTCCCGTCGGCCGGCGAAGGCTTCGGCGATCGTCACTCCGTCGGCGTACTCGAGGTCCCCCCCCACGGGCAGCCCGCGCGCGAGGCGTGTGACCGTGACATCGGCGGCCGAGGCGAGCAGGCGCTGCAGGTACGTCGCCGTCGCCTCTCCCTCGACGCTCGCGTTCGTCGCGATGATCACCTCCCGGATCGGGGTGTCGAGACGCCGAAGCAGGGCCCGGATATTCAGGTCATCGGGCCCCACCCCATCGAGAGGGGACAACCGTCCGCCAAGTACATGATACTGCCCCGCGAAGTTCCCCGAGTTCTCGATCGCCGGAATGTCCGAGGCCTCCTCCACGACGCACACCTGCGCCGGGTCGCGCCTCGGACTGCTGCAGTATTCGCACGGGTCCATGTCGCTGAGGTTGCCGCAGATGCCGCACACGCGGACCTCGGCCGCGATCCGTTCCAGGGCCCGTGCCAGGCGCCGGGTATCGTCCTTCGAATTCCTGAGAAGGTGATACGTGAGGCGCCGCGCGGTCTTGCGACCGATCCCGGGGAGCCGGCCGAATTCGCCCACGAGCGCTTCGATGGCGTTCACGGACCGCCGAGGATGTTGCCCAGACCCGGCAGCGGCAGGCCTCCCGCAGCCTGACGCATTTCACTCTCCATTCGGTCCTTCGCCCGCCGCTGCGCCGCGGAGGCCGCGGCGACGATGAGGTCCTCGAGCATCTCGACCTCTTCCGGGTCCACGACGGCGGGGTCGATGGAGACGCCCTTGATGTTCCCCTGGCCATCCACCGTCACCTCCACCATCCCGCCGCCGGAAGCCGCGACCATCGTCTCGCGCTCGAGCTTCTCCTGCATCTCGCTCATGCGCGACTGCATTTGCTGACTGAGCTGAATCAACTGCTGGATGTTTACGCCGTCCACTCCGATTCTCCTGTTCTCCTACTCCTTCAGGGTGAGGTCGAGTTCCTTCACGGCTTCCCGCAGCTGCGGGTTTCCGTCCAGCAGCCGCTCGACCCGCGTCCGGGCCGCTTCCCCGGCGGTCATGCGGCCGCCCTTGTGGTCGACGATCGCGAATCTGACGGTCGGCAGTCCCAGGCGTTCCGCGAGATTCGCGCGGAGGGCGCCGGAACGCGAATCGTCCTTCAGCAGTTCCTCAAGCTCCTCGCGCCACCCGGCCTGGACCCGGAGCCGAAGCTCGTCCTTCACGAGGCCGGCGACCTCGGTGCCGCGCAGAGCCAGCCCGGACATGCCGCCCAGCCCCTGCGTCTCGGCGACCGCCGCCGCCCACGCATCGCGGACGGGGGATGACGGCGCCGTCTCTCCGGCGTCGGCGGGCGGCGGCGGGGGCCGGTCGGGTATACACATCTGACGCTGCCGCCGATCTGCCGCGGAGGGCGCGGGCTGCGGGGCCGGCGACCGGTCCGCGGAAGCGGGAGCGGGCCGAGAAGGACGTTTCTCGCGCTGGTGCCGGGGCGGGTTCGGCGTTCGCGTCCGGGACGCGGGCTCGCCGTCGGGGGCGCCGAGGGCCGCCAGGAGTTCCTCGAGTTCGACGGTCGATTCCATGCGGACGAGACGCAGGAGCAGGACCTCGAGCTGGATGCGCGGCTGGGAGGACCGGTGGAGCATGCCGGAGGCCTCGAATTCGCTGAGGGCGGCGAGCATCCTAAGCAGGTCCGCCGGCACCAGGGCCTCGGCGGCGGCGAGGAAACGCCCCCGCGACTCGGGCAGGAGTTCGACCGCCTCGGCGTCCGGATCGAGCCTCAGCACCAGGAGGGTGCGCAGCGCGTCGCCGAGTCCGCGCAGAAACTCCGCGGGGTCGTGCCCATCGTCGAGGAGGTCCTGGACGAAGGCGAACACCCCGGCCCGATCCCCGTTCGCCGCAATCTCGAAGAACGCCAGGTATCGATCTTCGTCGACGAGCCCGAGCATGCGGCCGACGTCCGCGAGTTCCACCGCGTCGCCACGGAAGGAGAGCACCTGGTCGAGGGACGAAAGCGCGTCGCGGACGCCGCCTTCGGCCCGGCGCGCGATCGCCCGCAACGCCGCCGACTCGGCCGCGATGCCCTCCGCCTCGAGCACCGTCTCCAGCCGGCCCGCGATGTCGCGGACGGAGACCCGCCGGAAGTCGAATCGCTGGCACCGGGACATGACGGGAGCCGCGCCGCGCTCGATCTTCTGCGGCTCGGTGGTGGCGAAGGCGAAGATCACGCGTGGCGGCGGTTCCTCGAGGATCTTCAGAAGCGCATTCCACGCATCGCGCGTGAGCATGTGCGCCTCGTCGAGGATGTAGACCTTGTAGCGCTCCTCGCTCGTGGGCGCGTAGGCGGCCCGGCGGCGGAGGTCCCGCGCGTCCTCGACGCCCCGGTGGCTCGCCGCGTCGATCTCCACGACATCGAGCGAGGCGCCGCCGGACCAGATCCGCTCGCACGAGGGACACGTGCCGCACGGTTCGCCGCCGGAGCGGTCGGGGCAGTTCAGGGCCATCGCGAGAATGCGCGCCGTCGTCGTCTTCCCGACCCCGCGCGGGCCGCAGAAAAGATACGCGTGGCCGACGCGCCCGGACTCGATGGCGGCCTTCAGCGTGGACCCGGTGTGGTCCTGTCCGACCAGCTCCGAGAAGCGTCGGGGCCGGTAGGTTCTGGCCAGCGCGGTGCGGTACAAGGGCTCGTGAGCCATCTGGGTCGACCGGGTCACGGCCCCGGCCGGCTTCGACTCCTTCGGGTCTGAGGGCGCCCGCGCCCCGCGACGCGGGGACACCGCCGACATCGGGCGAACGACCCCAGGCGGGCCGTGGCGACCGTCACACGCTTACCGCTGCTACCTTCACGGTCCTGACGGGATTTACGCGCTCCGGCCCCACGGGCCTGGGGCACCATTATCTTATCGGCCCGCAGGAGCAGCGGCCAGAAAAAACCGTCATGTATCGTCGCCATAGAAGGCTTCCGGGATGTGTTGGACCCGGGACGTTCCCCGGCGATCGACCTCCACCGCGACGATGTCGAAGCGGGCCTCCGCGGCGGCGCCCGGATGGCGGCTGAGCCACGCTCCGGCCGCGCGGCGGATCCTGCCGCGCTGGGCGCGGGAGAGCGCCTCCTCGGGCGCCTGCACGCCGGGGCGGCGGGTCTTCACTTCGACGAAGGCCACCGTGTCCCCGTCCCGGATCACGAGATCGATCTCCAGCCGTCCCACGCGCCAGTTGCGGTCGAGGATCTCATATCCCGCGTCCGCCAGGTGGCGCGCGGCGATTCGCTCGCCGAGGCTGCCGAGGCCGCGCTTCGTCGGGGGCCGGGCGCCCCGGGCCCCTTCAGCCGTGGGCGGGGACCGGAGCGCGCGCGATCCGCCGGCCGATGGCGTCCGCGATGGCGTGAAGCTCGACCATCAGCGCGTCGAACTGCTCGAACGTGAGAGACTGCTGGCCGTCCGATGCCGCCGTCGGGGGATCGGGATGGACTTCGAGGATGAGCGCGTCCGCGCCCGCCGCGACGGCGGCGCGGGCCATCGGTCCGACCTTCGACCGGGCCCCCGTGCCGTGGCTGGGGTCCGCGACGATCGGGAGGTGCGACAACTCGTGGATCGTCACGATGGCGGTGAGGTCGAAGAGGTTCCGCGCGTGCGTGTCGAAGTTGCGGACGCCGCGCTCGCACAGCATCACGCGCGATTCGCCCTCGGCCACGATGTACTCCGCAGCGAGCAGCAACTCCTTGATCGTCGCGGACATCCCCCGCTTGAGGAGGACCGGCTTGCCGGCGCGGCCCGCCGCCCGCAGCAGCGAGTAGTTCTGCATGTTCCGCGCGCCGATCTGGATGACGTCGGCGTATTCCGCGACGAGGCCCATGCTCTCCGTGTCCAGCGCCTCGGTGACGACGGCGAGGCCGGTCTCCTCCCGCGCGCGGGCGAGCAACTGCAGTCCCTCCTCCCCCAGCCCCTGGAACGAATAGGGCGAGGTCCGCGGCTTGAAGGCTCCGCCGCGTAGCGCGGTCGCCCCGGCTTCCGCGACCCGGTGCGCGGTCTCCAGAATCTGTTCGCGCGATTCCACGGAGCACGGACCGGCCATGACGACGACGTCCTCCTCGCCGAGCCGCACGCCGTTGGACAGTTCGACGATCGTGTCCTCGGGCCACCACTCCCGGCTGACCTGCTTGTACGGGGGCGACACGTGGATGACGCGGAGCACGCCCTCGATCCCCACGAGCCGGCTCTCCTCGACGCGCCCATCGTTGCCGACCAGACCCACGGTCGTGCGCTGGGCGCCCGGCATGGGCCGGGCCCGATATCCCATATCCTCTATCGCGCGGACCACGTCCTCGACCTGCCCGTCCGTGGCGCCGTGCTTCATGACCACCAGCATTGGTCCCCCTGTGGGTGGATTTCGCCCGTTGCGCACGCTCCCGGCGCGGCAGGGCCGTGACTCCCCGGTCCGCTCCCCGCGGCGCCGGCAGGAGCAGGATACTCCACAGGCGTCACCCGTTCGTCAACGAGACGCCGAGTCCCTCCCTCGCGACGCACGTAGCGCCGGCGTATCCGGCCTCGGCCACGAGACGGGGAACGTCGTGACCCGTGCGGAGGTGCGGGTAGATGTGCGTGAGCACGAGAAGACGCGGGCGCGCGACGGCCGCCAGCTCGGCGACGCGCGCGGGCGACAGGTGGTTGTCCGTCGCCTGCGAATCGGGGAGCGAGCACTCGCAGACGAGGGCGTTCACGCCGCGCATGAACGACCCCAGTTCCGTGGACGGCCCCGTATCGCCCGTGTAGCCGAAGCTGAACGCCCCGCCATCGAGGCGCCACGCGACGCTCTCCGCGGTGTGCGGCGTCTTGTGGGCTTCGAGCCGCGGACCTCCGCTCAGCTCGCGCACCTCCCCCGGCGGGAGTTCCTCGACGAGGACGGGGAAGCCGGGATCCAGGACGAAGTCCCCGCAGGCGCCGGCAAGCTTCTCGAGGAACCCGCGCGTGCCCGCGGGCCCCCACACCGTGAGCGGCCGGGTGCGGGGGTGGGCGAGACCGTGTTTCAGCGCGAAGAAGAGTCCCGGGAGCGCGCCGACGTGATCCGCGTGAAAGTGGGTGATCGCGAGGTCGGTGATCTTCCCCCACGGGAGGCCGAGCCGGGCCAGCGCCTGCAGTGCTCCGGGGCCGCAGTCGAAGAGGACGCGCATGCGTGCCGCGGATTCCGGGTCAGCGGACGAGACCCAGTAGGAGGAGGCCGCCCGGTCCGCTTCCGGGACGACGGTCCCGCACCCGACGACGATGAGTTCATCCGCCGCCGCGCCGTCCGGCGCGTCTCGCGCGGGTTCCGCCTCGTTCACGCCACCTGCGTGGCGGAGTTGAACTCCACGCCGACGATCGACGAGACGCCCGCCTCCTGCATCGTCACGCCGTAGATCCAGTCGGCGTTCTCGATGGTCCGCGGATTGTGCGTGATGACGATGAACTGCGTCTCCTCCTTGAATTCCTTCAACATGCCGACGAACCGGAGGATGTTCGTCTCGTCGAGCGGCGCGTCGACCTCGTCAAGCAGACAGAACGGGCTCGGCTTCGCGAGGTAGATCGCGAACAGCAGGGCGAGCGCGGTCAGGGCCCGTTCACCGCCGGAGAGCAGGTGAATCCGTTGCGTCTTCTTGCCGCGGGGGCTGGCCGAGATCTCGATCGGGGAATCCAGGGCATCGTCGGGATTCTCGAACTTGAGGTCGCACTGTCCGCCCTCGAAGAGGGAATCGAAGGTGCGGTGGAAGTTCGTCCTGACCTGCTCGAACGTCTCCATGAGCGCGGAGGTCGCCTCCCGGTTGATGCGTCGGATCGAGGTGCGGAGGTCGTCTCGCGCGCGGGTCAGGTCGTCGCGCTGTCCCGTCAGGAATTCGAGACGCTTCTGTTCTTCCTCGTATTCCTGCTGCGCGAGGAGATTCACCGGGCCGATGCGGGCGATGGAGCGCCGCACGCGCTCGAGCTCCGGTTCCCACTCGGCGGGCTCGGCATCGTCGACCGGGTCGACGCGTTCCCGGAGTTCCGCGAGCGGCGCGTCCCACTCCGCTTCCACGCGGCCCCGAATCGCGGACTCCCCGGCCTCGAGCTGCGTGACTTCCAGTTCGAGCCGATGCCGGGCGTTCACGCGCTCGCGCTCGAGCCGACGCGCCTCGCTCAGCTCCGATTCGAGTCTGTCCAGCCGTGCGCGGCGTTCGGCGATTCGGCGCTCCAGCGCGGCGAGATTCGCTTCACGCCGGGTCCTGGTTTCGAGCGCGGCACCGATGGACGCCTCCACCTCCTCCGACTGCGCCTGACTCTCCGCGATCAGGACGTGGAGCCCATCCACCTCCCGCGCCAGCGTCCGCGACCGCTCCTCCGCGTCGTCGGCGGCCTCCGCGAGGCGGCCCTCCACTCCGCGGCGGTTCTCGACCTCGGCCTCCCGCCGCGCCTGCGCAAGCTCCGCGTCGTGCAGTTCGGCCTTCCCCGTGTCGGCGGCGGCACGGGCGGCATCGGCCTTCTCTCGCGCATCCGCGTATGCGGAGGACAGTCGCGAAACCTTCCCGTCGAGTTCCCCGCCGCGGGCGTCGTCGTCCGCCGAGAGCGACACCTCATCGTCGCTGAACGCTTCCAGTTGTTCGATCCGGCCGGCGAGTTCGCGACGCTCATCTTCCAGCCGGACGAGCCGCGCCTCGGCGGAGGTCCGGTCGGCTTCGGCTTCGCGGCGCGCCGCCTCGGCATCGGACACCGAGCGCTGCAGCGCGTTCACCTGCGCGAGCGCCTCGGCGGCTCCGGCCCCCGACGCCTCCACCGCCTCCCGCGACCGCACGCGGTCCGCTTCCAGCGCCTCCACTTCCGCGCGGAGTGCCTGAAGTTCGGCTCGCCGGCTCAGGAGCCCCTCCGAGGTCGGGCCTCCCACGTAGACGCCGCCCAACCGATCCTGGCGCCGCCCCTCGGAATCCACCCAGGGGTGCGGGCGCGGCGTGAGGTCACCGCTCGACGCGACCTCGATGCCGGCGAGGAGCGCCTTCACCCAGACCGCGCCGGCCCCCTTCGCGTCGACGTGTCGCATGAGCGGCGCGGCGGCCTCAGCCGGCCCCGGGAGCGGGCCCGGATCGAGCGGGAGCACGAGGAGGCCTTCCTCTCCGTCCCGGCGTTCGAGCCACGCCTCGACCGCCCGGACCGCGGCCACGTCGCGCACGACGACGCCGTGCAGGTACGGGCCGAGCTGAGACTCGACCGCCGCCGCCCAGGGAGCGGACACTTCCATGAACTCCGACAGTGCGCCGTGGAGCCCGGGGATCGCGCTCCGGTCCTTCAGCAGTTGGGCCACGGCTTCGGGGAGCAGCGCGCTCGACCCCACCAGAGACCCGAGACTCGAGGCGCGGGCGCGCGCGGCGGCGAGGCGTCCCTCGAGGTCGGCCGCTTCCTCGCGGCCCCGGCTCAGCGCCCCGTCCGCGGAGGACGCGGCCTCACGCGCCGTTCGCAGCCGGTCGCGCGCCTCCTCCTGAGCCCGGCCCGCCTGCGCCTCGCGTCCCGACGCACGCTCCGCCTCCGCCCGAAGTCCGTCCTCCTGGGCCGCAAGCGCGTCGAGGGCGGGCCGTCGCCGCTCGAGTTCCTCGCTGCGGTCGCGGGCCCGCACCTCCTTCACGCTGAGTTCGAGGCGCCAGCGTTCCACCTCGCGGCGCGCCTCTTCGACCGCTTCCCTCGCGGCACCGCGCGCGCGCGCGGCGTCGCGGGCCGTCTCGGCCAGAGCCTCCGCCCGAAGCTCCAGTTGAGCCGCTTCAGCGGCGCCCTCGGCGGCGAGCGACTGCCCCTCCTTCAGGGCGGATCGCGCCTGCCCCACCCGTTCCCGGAGGTCCTCGCGCCGGCGCTCGTTCCGGCGCACTTCCTCCTCGAGCGTCGCCAGCCGGTCGCGCGCGCTCGAAGCTCTCGCCCCGGCGAGGAGGCGGGTACGCTCCAGCTCCTCCACGGCGCGCCTGGCCTCCTCAAGGCGCCGTGCGACACCGGCCCGTTCCCGCTCCATGTCCGTGTACTCCAGGCGAAGCGTTTCCGCCCGGGTCTCCGCCGTACCCAGATCCACATGGTCCGGCCCCGTATCCGGCTCAAGGCGCTCGAGTTCCGCGCGTGCCTCGGCCAGCCGCCGCGTCGTCTCCTCAAGTCGGGCGTCCGCGACGGCGACCTCGAGTTGCAGGAGCCGGGCCCGCAGCTTCGCGTGGCGCTCAGCCCGTCCGCGCTGTTGCGCGAGCGAGCGGACCTTGGACCCCACCTCGATCAGCACGTCCTCGAGCCGCTGCAGATCGCTGTCCGCCTGCTCGAGCCGCCGGATCGCGATCCGGCGGCGGTCCTTGTAGCGCCCGATCCCCGCCGCTTCCTCGAACAGCGTCCGGCGCTCCTCGGCGCGGTCCGAGAGGATCGCGTCGACCATGCGGCCCTCGATCATCGCGTAGGCGTTCGAGCCCAGCCCGGTGTCCCGGCACAGGTCCAGGATGTCCTTGAGCCGGCAGGCCGTTCCGTTGAGCGTGTATTCGCTCTCGCCTCCGCGGTAGACCGTGCGGCCGATCGCGACGTCGGCATACGGCACCGGAAGCACGCCGTCCTCGTTCGAGAGTTCGAGCAGGACTTCCGCCCGGTGGATGGGCTGGCGCGCCTCCGTGCCTCCGAAGATCGCCTCCTCCATGCGGGACCCTCGGATGGCGGTGGGACGCTGTTCCCCCAGAACCCAGCGCAGCGCGTCGGAGAGGTTCGATTTTCCGCAGCCGTTCGGGCCGACGACAGCGGTGATGCCCTGGTGCAGCTCGATCCGCGTCCGGTCGGCGAACGACTTGAATCCGCGCAGCGTCAGGGCCTTGATCTTCAAGCGCGCTCAGGGGGTTGAAGGAGTGGCGGCGCCGCGTCTCACGATGAGTGGCGCGCTTTCGCCGGCGGCGTCGAGTGCATCGCTCATGGGGGTGGCCGCCGCCTCGTTCTCGTACGCGCCGCCGTACACCCTGAAGACCGGCATGCCGTCGAGTGCCGTCTCCAGGCTGTACGCGGGGATGCCGACCGACGCGAGTTGGGCAATCCGCGCCTCCATCCCCGCGCGATCCGTGAACACGCCGAGATCGTACGCGAGTCGCACGGGGCGGAGGAGCCATGCACTCGCCTCCTGGGCCACGCCCACCGCCGCGAGTTCGTCCATGAGGGCGGAAGCCTCCGCCTCGCTCGCGACGGCCCCGGCGAGAATCCGCTGATACCGGACCTCCCGGATCGTGGTGGGGGCCATGAAGTACAGCACGCCTCCGTGAAGTGTCCGGATTTCCGCCACGCGCTCCGCCGCCTCGGCCGGATCGCTGAAGCTCCCGAGGAGGACGGAGTAGGGCCGTTCGGCGGCCGACTGGAAGGCGGCTGCGACCGCAGACTCGTCCGGCGGCGGCGGAATGGAGGCCGGCGCCGCGATCTCCGGCGGAGCCGTCAGCGCGGCGCCCTCCGGCAGGTCCGTCGGCGTGCCCGGGTCTTCGGCGGCCGGGCCGTCCTCCACGGGCGTCGTCTCCGCCGCCGGAACCTCCGCCGGAGCCGCCGCCGGAGCCTCATTCCGGGCCGCGATCATCGACCCGACACGGGAGATCGCGTTGTCGAACCACCCGTTCCTGTACGCCCACAAGTTCCCGACCGCCAACGCCGCGATCGCCAGCGCCGCGACGAGCGGCCCACGCGGGCGGCGGTGCCGGGCTTTCCCGGGTGTCGGTGGAGAGTCCACCGGCGCCGGGTCGGGCCCGGACTCCGGATCGGCCTCGGCGGCCGCCGTGGGCGCGGGCTCCGGCAGGGGTTCGGCGACGTCTTTCACGGACTCCCGCGCGGGCGCGGGCTCCGGCCGGGGCTTGGCCGCGTCTTCCGCGGGCGCCGGCTCGGACCCCGGAGCTGGTGTGGGCGCCACGCTCGACTCGAAGGGTACGTGGCCGTAACACGGCATGCCGTGGTCCTCGAGGGGAACGCTTCCCACGGCGATGTACCCGTCGATGAGATCGATCAGGCCGGGGGAGGGCTGCCCGCGTTCGGACATGACGATGAAGAGCGTCCCGTCCTCCTCCTTAACGCGGGAAACGAAGCGCGCGAGCGCGGGCGATTCCAGCAGACCGACGACGCCTTCCGGCACCTGTCCCGCCGGCAGGTATACGTAGGGGCAGTCCGCGCGCCGCACGGCCACGCGGGCAAGCCGGGACTGGCCCGCGAGGAACTCCGCCATGCCGCGGGACTCGGCCCGTTCGGGCGCGCCGGCCAGCTCATCGAGGGGCGACGGCGCGGATTCGGAATTCAGTACGAGCGTCCGCCCCCGGCGGCGGGCGATGGAGGTCGCGATCGTATCGACGACCGTCGCGCTCCGCCCGGCCTCCGAATGCTCGAAGACGAGCGCCACGATCCGCGCATCCGCGGGCAGTTCCCACGTGAACGGGACGGCGGCGGCGCTCACGGGCCTCGCCTCATCGCCTCATCTCCCTCCTCGTGAATCCACGCGTCGATCCCTCTCTCCCGCCGCAACTCGAGTGCCGCGCCCTCCGCGTCGGACTGCGTCTCGTACGGGCCGACGAGGAGCCGATGCCACATGTCGCCCGCCTCATCCACCCGCCGCAGTACGTGCGTCGAGTAGCCCGAGGCGTCGAGGAGTTCGCGCATCTGCCCGAGCGCCGCCGCCTGCCGCGAGGAGAGCGCGACGGCGTAGAAGCCGCCGGGAAGCTCCGGCAGCGGAGCAGGCGCGAGATCATCGAGAAGTGCCGGGCTCCCGTCCGTCGTCCTCCCGACTCTCCCCACCGTCAACAGTCCGATGCGGCGGCCGGGCGGAACACTGTCGGCAAGTGCGTCCAGTGCCTCCTCGGCATCTTCCAGCGTGTCCTCCGGCACGACGGCGGCGGACGCGACGGGCAGGCGACGCCCCCAGCGGAACGGGAGCCACCAGGCGTCGGCGGGGCCCTCCACGGCGGCGACTCCGCCGTCCGGGCGAAGGAGGCCGAGGCCGCTCTCCGCGGACACCAGGACCGCTCCACCCGGAAGCGCGAGCGGCAGGTCCGCCCGCCACTGTCCCGGCACTGCGTCCAAACCGGCTTCCCCCGCCCTCGCGGACCACGCGTTCGAGCCATCCCAGGCGACGAGCCGGTCTCCCGTCATGCCCGGCCGCAACGCCTCGAGGGGCGCCTCCAGCCGCGACGACCCGAGTTCGCGCCAGTCGTAGCGATCGATGACCGTGAAGCGCGGCCGGTCGACCGACGCCGCGAACACGCGGTGCTGCGAGGGGGAGATGGCCAGAGCCGACGGCGCGCCGCCGATCTCCGCCCCTTCGGCCGGCTCGAGCCCGGGTATCGACCACTCCGTGAGTCCCCGGCCATCCCCGGACGCCGTCACGATCGTCCGACCCCAGCCCGCGAGCGCGACGGGGCCTCTCGTACCGACCTCCCGCGTCGTCGCGGGCCGCGATTCCCCGGCTTCCCATACCGCGAGTTCAGCTCCGTTCGCCCCTTCGACGAGGGCGACGACCCGATCTCCGGCGGCGGGGGCCGCCCAGTGCACGGCACCGTCGGCCGTGACCTCCGCGGTGCCGGTGAGGGTGACGGCGAGGATCCGGTCCCCGGACACGAAGGCGCCCCCGGCGGGAGACGGGATCCAGCGCGCCTCGGCGGATACGTCGGGAAGCGGGGTCTCGGCCTCCACCGGCGAGGTCGTGTAGAGGCGAAGCTGCCTCCCCCGCCGCAGCACGGCGGCCGAACCGAGCGAATGGGCCGCCGTGACGCCTTCAAGCGACAGGCGTCCGGTCCAGCGCACGGTGGACGGGCTCTCGATCGAACGGAACTCCGCGACTCCGCCGCCGCGCGGAATGACGAGAAGTCCGTACCGCTCGAACGACGTGCCGGAGACGAGAGTCGGGCCTTCGAGGGGGGCGGGCTGATCTTCCGGGGGGCTTCCGCAGGCGCCCGACGCACCCCCGACACCCAGCACGAGAAGGAGCGCAGCCGGCAACTTCGCCCCGCACACGACGAAGCGAGAGGAAGAACGATTCATGGCCCTCCAAGCTAGCGCCGTACCTCCGGTCACGGAACGGCCACGAGCCCGGTTCACTCCAGTTCAAAGAGAGGGGCGTCGCCCCACAGCCGCTCGAGCCGATAGAACTCCCTGACCTCGCCCAGGAAGACGTGTACGATGAGACCCACGTAGTCCATCAGCACCCAGCGACCCTTGTTCAGCCCTTCCACGCCGACGGGACGGAACCCGTCCTCGCGCGTTCGATCGAGGATGTTCTCGCTGATCGCTCGGGCGTGCGTGTCGGAGTCACCCGTCGCGATGACGAAGAAGTCGGTGACGTCGGACAGCCCCCGCAGATCGAGGATCGTCGGGAGGCGCGCGTTTCTCTCGAGCGCGGCCTCCGCCACGCTGCGGAGTTCCGGGGAAGGGTCTCCCCTTTCAGAGAGCCGGCGCCACACTTCTTCCAGCGGGAGCGGACCGTGCGTCATCGGTTGCGGCCCGCTATTCCTCGGCGACCACGGACACCTTGAGCGTCGGCTCGATGTCCATGTGGACTCTCACCGGGACCTCGTGTTCGCCGAGGTCCTTGATCGGATCTTCGAGCCGGATCGCGCGACGGTCCACGGCGACGCCCTCCTTCTCCAGTTCGTCCGCGATGTCCGCGGCCGTGACGGAGCCGAACAGGCGCCCGCCCTCGCTCGCCCTGCGGACGAAACTCACCGCCCTGCCCTCCAGTTCGCCCGCCAGTTGCTGGGCCGCTTCGCGCTCCCGCTCGGCGGACTGCTCGATCTGGCGCCGCTCCTCCTCGAACCGCTTCCGGTTCCCCTCCGTCGCCACGAGCGCGATCCCCTGCGGAATCAGGTAGTTGCGCGCATACCCCGGCCGCACGTTCACCATCTCGCCGGCGAGGCCGAGATCCGCGACGTCCTTTCTCAGAATCACTTCCACCATCGGTCCCTCCAGTTTTATCTCACGCGCCGTCCGTCTTCATCCCCGGACGCGACCGCAGGTCCAGCCACGTATCGCTGATTCCCATGACGAGGGCCGCACCCGCCGTCACCGGGTAGAGGACCAGCGCCGCGAGCACCCACGCGCCGATCGCCCAGCCCGAGCTTAGCACGGAAGCCCCCAGCCACACGAGCACCGCAAGACCTCGGAGCAGATAGAGGCCGCCCATCACCGTCACCATGTTGCCGCCCGTGCGCTCCGCCCACGCCCCCGCGGGGAGGACGAGGAGCGCGAGCCCCAGCACGAGCACCCAGACCAGGTGATCGCCGAACCGGAACTCCCGCAGCGGCGGAAGCGGTCTCCGTTCTCCCCGGATTCGCCCGAGGATGTAGGCGGCGACCCCCAGGGCCGAGATCGAAGCGAGCGCGAGCAGGGCCGGGTAAACAGCCTCCCACGCGCTCACGATGCCGCGCACCGTCGCTTCCACCGGTCGACCGCCCCATGCATTGAAATCAACCACGGCCAGCGCCCGGCTGAACTGCGCCGTGATCTGCCAGTCGAGATCCGCGGGCAGTCCGGGTCGCAGCACGGCGAGAGCCGCCACCGTGGCTCCCGCGATCGCGACCGCCGCCAGCGACCGGTCGAACACTGGCCGATCCGGCCCCAGCGCCGTGCCGAAGGCGAATCCGCCAGCCAGCAGCACTGCCCAGCCACGTTCGATGAACCACGGCGGCCCTGCCTCCTGAAACCCGAGCCCCGCCCCGGCCAGAAGGAGCAGCGCCAGGGCGGCCGACCCGGACTGGGGCGGTTCGAAGGTCAGAATCGCCACGGCTGTGGGCACGCCGACGATGGCCATGAGCCCGAGCGGCGACGAACTCAGCGGCGACAGCAGCATGACCAGCAGGAGGAGACCCGCGGCCGGCCAGAGGCCGCTCCAGCGTTCCCTCAGCGGCCCCATGCCGGGGTCGTACTAGTCGTGGTAGCCGCGGATGTACGGCAGTAACGCGAGATATCTCGCCCGCTTGATCGCCACCGTCACCGCCCGCTGGTGCCGTGCGCACGACCCCGTGGCTCGCCGCGGCAGGATCTTGCCGCGATCCGAGATATAGCGATCCAGCGCGCGTTCATCCTTGTAGTCCACGCCGACGATCCGGGTCTCACAGCACCGGCACGCCTTTCGAAAGGCCATCTATTCCTCCTTCGCGTCGGCGGACTCTTCCGGTTCCCCGGCGTCCGCGTCCGCACCGTCCTGCTCGGTATCCGCATCGTCGGCCGGCGCCTCGGCTGCGGCTTCGGCCTCGGCGGGAGCCTCGTCGGTTGCGTCGTCGGCGTCGTCCGCGGCTTCAGCCTCAGCCTCAGCGTCGGTCTCGTCGGGAGCTTCGTCGGCGTCGGCGGCTTCTTCGGCCTCGTCCGCAGCGTCGGCCGCGTCGTCAGCCTCGTCCGCCGCGTCGTCAGCCTCGTCCGCCGCGTCGTCAGCGCCGTCCGCCGCGTCGTCAGCGCCGTCCGCTTCGGCGCCGTCCGCCTTCTCCGTCTCCTCGGCTTCGGACGCGTCCTCCGCGTCGGCTCCCTCTGCGCCGTCTTCCTCCGGCTTGGGGGCGGTCGGCGCCGGATCGGGAAGCGGCCACGGATGTTCCTGGATCACGATCAGATACCGGAGGACGTCGTCCTCGAGCTTCAGCGCGCGCTCCAACTCCTGGAGCGGATCGGGCGACGAAGTGAACCGGGCCACGACGTAGTAGCCGTTCGGCTGCTTCTGGATGGGGTAGGCGAGTTGACGCTTGCCCCAGTGGACGGAGGCGGTGACTTCGCCCGAACCGTCGGCCGTGATGATGGCCTGGTACCGCTTGAGCTTCGCCTCGATCTCCTCGGAGGTCAGGCTCACACGGAAGATGTACACGATTTCGTAATCGCGCATGAAGAACTCCCTCGGTCTGGTCGGCCCCGACCCGCGGTCGGAGCAGGAGTCTGTGTTCGTCGGCGCGCCGCGGGGCGGCGAAGCCGTATGTGGAGGCAGCGCAGCTAATGTAGCGCCGCTGTCAAGGCGCCGCCGGCCCGCATCCGGCGGCCGTACCAACGGCTAGAACAATCCGAGCGTCCGCAGTACTCCGCCGACGGCGGCGAGGGCGGTCTCCACGACCTCCGGCGCGGCGGCGGCCATCCCGTGCACGTCCACGAACCAGGGTGCGAGGACGAGCGAGACGACGCTCATCAGCTTCACGACGATGTTCATCGATGGCCCGGACGTGTCCTTGAAGGGATCGCCCACCGTGTCGCCGACCACGGCCGCCTTGTGCGGGTCGGAACCCTTCCCCCCGTGGGCTCCGGTCTCGATGTACTTCTTGGCGTTGTCCCACGCGCCCCCGGAGTTCGCCATGAAGAGCGCGAGCAGCACGCCGCTCACGGTCGCGCCGGCCAGCGAGCCGCCGAGCGCCGCGACGCCCAGAAAGCGGCCGACCATGATGGGGACGATGATGGCCACGAGGCCCGGCACGATCATCTCGCGGAGCGCCGCCTTCGTGGAGATGTCCACGCAGCGCGCCGAATCCGGCTTCGCCGTCCCCTCCATGATGCCCGGGATCTCGCGGAACTGGCGACGGACCTCCGCCACCATGCCGGCCGCCGCCCGTCCCACCGCCGTCATCGTGAGCGCGGCGATGAAGAAGGGCGTCACGCCGCCGATGAAGAGCCCCATCACGACGAGCGGATCGATGAGGTTGATCCCGGTCTCGCGCAGACCCACCGCGTTCGCGTAGGCGGAGAACAGGGCCAGCGCCGTGAGCGCGGCGGAGCCGACCGCGAAGCCCTTCCCGATCGCCGCCGTCGTGTTGCCGAGCGAGTCGAGCGAGTCGGTCACCGAGCGAACCTCGGGCCCCAGTTCCGCCATCTCCGAGATCCCGCCCGCGTTGTCCGCCACCGGGCCGTACGCGTCCACGGACATCGTCACGCCGACCGTGGCCAGCATCCCCACGGCGGCGATCCCGATCCCGTACAGTCCCGCGAAGTTGAAGGCGAGGAAGATCGCGGCGGAGATCAGGAGCATGGGGATCGCGGTGGACTCCATCCCGACCGCGAGTCCCGTGATGATGTTCGTCGCTGAGCCGGTCTCGGAGGCCGAGGCGATGCGCCGGATCGGCTTCTCCGCCGTGTAGTACTCCGTCACGAGGCCGATCGCGATCCCGACGAGGGAGCCGAAGAGCATGGCCCAGAAGGGACCGGCGTTCGGGTGGATGAAGACCCACTTGCCCTGCGCCGCGGCGTCGAAGATCTGGAGGTTCACCGTGATCGCGTACGCCACGACCCAGAAGATCACGGCCCCGATGATCGGCGCCCAGCGGAGGGCCGCCGCGGGACTCATGCGCTCGAGGACGCGGATGGCGAGGACGCCGACGGCGCTCGCGAGGAAGCCTGCCATGATGTAGAGGACCGGGAGCGCCACGGCCTGGAGCCGGGCCCCGTCGAGGATCATCGCGCTCGTCACGCCGATGACGATCGTGGCGATGACGGAGCCGACGTACGACTCGAAAATGTCCGCGCCCATCCCCGCCACGTCGCCCACGTTGTCGCCCACGTTGTCCGCGATCGTCGCCGGGTTGCGGGGATCGTCCTCCGGGATGCCCGCCTCGACCTTGCCCACCAGGTCCGCGCCGACGTCGGCCGCCTTCGTGTAGATGCCGCCGCCCACGCGCGCGAAGAGCGCGATCGACGAGGCGCCCATCGCGAAGCCCGAGATGATCTCGCCGAAGGGGCGGAAGCCGGTCGCCTGGGGATCGTAGATCATGATCACGGCGCCGATCCCGAGCAGGCCGAGCGCCGCTACGGCGATGCCCATTACGGCCCCGCCGGAGAAGGCGACCCGGAGTGCCTTGGCCTGGCCGTCCGCGCGCGCCGCCTCGGAGGTCCGGACGTTGGCCGCCGTCGCCGCCTTCATGCCGAAGAAGCCCGCCAGGATCGAGCACGCCGCGCCCAGCGCGTAGGCCACCGCCGTGTGCGGGCCCACGAGCCAGAACAGGAGGGCCGCGACGACGACGATGAACGGCAGCAGCACCGTGTATTCCCGCCGCAGGAACGCCATCGCGCCCGAGTGGATCGCCTCCGCCAGCTCGGCCATCTTATCGTTTCCGACGGGCTGCGCCTTCACGTACATGAAGAGCGCGAAGGAGAAGACGAGCCCGATCACGCCGAGCCCGATCGCAAAATCGATGTTTCCGACCAAGTTTCCGCCCACGTTGCCGTACTCCCTTGCCTGTCCCTTTGACTATCCTGTGATTGTCGCCTGATCCGCGGGGCTCACCCCGGACGGTTGAAGCGGTTCATCGCCGCTTCCACGCCATGTTCCAGCCAGTATTCCACCGCTTCCACGGCCCGGAGGAAGCCCCCCAGCGCTTCCTCTTCCTCCGCTCGCGGCATCCCTGACAACACCCAGCCCGCGAGGTCGATGCGTTCGTCCGGCGGCCGTCCGACGCCGAGCCGGAGGCGGCCGTAACCGTCGGAACCGAGACTCGCCGATATCGAGGCGAGGCCGTTGTGCCCGCCCGGCGACCCCCTCGCCCTCAAGCGAAAGCGACCCGCCGGCAGCGCGACATCGTCGACGAGGACGAGCAGATCGGCCGCGGGGTCGAACCTCCGCGCGGCGAGCAGCGCGGCCAGCGATTCGCCGCTTCGGTTCATGTACGTCAGCGGCTTGTGGATCTCGACTCCGGGCCGTCCCGCTCCCGTCGTCCAGGCCGTGGCGCCGGCCGCGCGAAACGGTCCGCCGCCCCACCGGAGCGCCAGGCGATCCGCGAGCCACCAACCGATGTTGTGCCGCGTATCCCGGTACTTCGCGCCGGGGTTTCCCAGCGCGAGAAGCAGACGCACGGTGCCGGCGCAGACCGGATCCCGCCGTCCGGCTCAGTCCTCCTCCGGTTCGTCGCCCGCGGCCTCGGCCTCCTCCCCTTCGCCTTCCACTTCCTCGTCCAGTTCCTCGTCCACTTCCTCTTCTTCCTCAAGGGCCGGCGGCACGACCGTGCAGATCGTGACCGCCTCATCTTCGAGGATCGCGACCCCGCCCGCATCCACGTCCGAGACGTGAAGCGAGTCGCCGATTTCGAGGGCCGAGACGTCGACTTCGAATCCGGATGGGATCTCGTTCGGCAGACACTCGACTTCGAGTTCGTGCCGGAGGAACTGCAACATGCCGCCCATCTCAACGCCGGCTGGCGTCTCCACGAGGTGGACCGGCACCTGCACGCGGATCTTCACGTCCGCGCGAATCTCGAAGAAGTCCACGTGCAGAAGCTGGGGTCGATACGGGTGTCGCTGGATCTCGCGGATCAGGACCGGGCGCGGCTTGCTGCCGTCGATCTCGAGGTCGATCACCGTCGTGGCCGCATGGATCCGGCTCAGAAGGCGCGTAAGCTCATGCGTGTCCAGCGCCAGCGACTCGGTCTCATCGCGGCGCCCGTACACGACGGCGGGCAACTCGCCGCTCCGGCGAAGCTGCCTCGCGGCGCCCTTTCCGGACGTCGTCCGCGCCCGCGCCGTCAGTCTGACGGATTCGTTCGTCATCTTGTCTCCTACTTGAACAACATGCTCACGGAACTGTTCGTGTGCGTGCTCTCGATGGCCTGCGCGAGCAGGCTCGCCACGGAAAGCACGGTCAGGTTGGGGAGCGCGTCCTGCACTCCCGGAGCGAGCGGCACGGTGTCCGTCACCGTGATCTCC
Organism: Gemmatimonadales bacterium; assembly: GCA_009841005.1. Taxonomy (GTDB): domain Bacteria; phylum Gemmatimonadota; class Gemmatimonadetes; order Palauibacterales; family Palauibacteraceae; genus Palauibacter; species Palauibacter polyketidifaciens. Next base: position 17,754 of record VXMR01000103.1, on the reverse strand, counting down.
TTCACATCGGCCGACCCGAGGCGCTCGAGCGCCGGACCGGAGAAGAGGGGGTGCGTGGCGAGGACGTAGACGTCCAGCGCGCCGCGCTCCTTGAGCACCTCGATGGCCGACACCATCGTCCCCGCCGTGTCGATCATGTCGTCGGGCACGATGCAGTGCTTCCCCTCGACCTCGCCCACGATGTTCGAGACCTCCGCCTCGTTCGGCGCCGGACGCCGCTTGTCGATGATCGCGAGGTCTCCACCGAGACGGCGGGCGTAGCCGCGCGCCATCTTCGCCGCGCTCACATCCGTCGCGACGACGACCAGGTTGTCCAGCTTCTTCATCTCGTAGTAGCGCCGGAAGACCGGAGCCGCATACAGGTGGTCCACCGGGATGTCGAAGAAGCCCTGGATCTGGTGCTGGTGGAAGTCGATCGAGAGAACCCGGTCCGCCCCCGCGGCCGTCATCAGGTTCGCGAGCAGCTTCGCCGCGATCGCCACGCGCGGCTGGTCCTTCCGGTCCGAGCGCCCGTACCCGTAGTAGGGGACGACCGCCGTGACCCTCGCCGCCGAGGCGCGCTTCGCCGCGTCGATGAGGATGAGGAGTTCGAGCACGTTCTCCGCCGGCGGGTTCGTGGGCTGGATGAGGAAGACGTCGCGCCCGCGGACGTTCTCGTCGATGCGCACGAAGATCTCGCCGTCGGCGAAGCGCTTGATCGTGACGTCGCACAGCCGCTCTCCGAGCACCTCGGCAATCCCCTGCGCGAGGGCGGGATTCGCCGTACCCGAAAGCAGCATGATCGGACTCGTGTGGAACGAGAAGTCCGTGGTGTCCATGCGTGTCGACTGGCTCGCTGGTCTGGTTCCGGCGCTCGTCGCTTCGGCGCGCATACCGCACGCAGAAACCGTACCGGAATGGAGAGAAAACTGTGTGGGTCCCGAACCCGTGTGCCACAGGGACGGACCCCACGGCGACAGCCGCCCAGACTATCGGTTCACGCGGGTTCCTGTCAACGAGCCGCCGGCGCCGCCGGGATCGTGTAGACGACCTGCGTCGGGTAGGCGATTTCGACGCCGTGCCGGTCGAACCGCTCGTGAAGCGCGAGCAGCACTGCCTGCTTCGCGTCCATGAAGCGGTCGTACTCGGGGACGGTCATGTAGAAGATGGTGTCGAACTCGATCGCGGAGTCCGCGAAGCCCGAGAGGTGGCAGCGGTCGAAGCGGGTCTCCTCCTGGGCCTCGACGATCTCCTCGATCCAGCCGGGGATCTGCGTGAGGAGCTCGCGCGGCGTGTCGTACGTCACGCCGATCTTCAGCGCCCCGCGCCGGTCCGCCATGCGCCCGAGGTTCCGGATCCGGGTGTTGATCACGTCGCTGTTTCCGAGGATGAGTTGCTCGCCCCCCAGGCTCCGGAGCCGGGTCGTCTTGAGGCCGATGTGCTCCACCGACCCCTGGAACTCGCCGATGACGAGGAAGTCGCCGATGACGAAGGGTTTGTCGAGGATGATGGAGAGCGACGCGAGCAGGTCTCCAAGGACGTTCTGCGCTGCCAGGGCCACGGCGATGCCTCCGATGCCGAGGCCCGCGAGCAGAGCCGCGACTTCGACCCCGAGGTTGTCGAGGATGAGGAGGAGGACGACCGACCACACGCCGAGCCGGCCCACGAAGGAGAGCGCGGCGACCATGGTCACGGCCTCCGCATCCTCGCCCGCCGTCGCATCCACGAACCGCCGCACGCAGAAGGCGATCGCGGCGCTGGCCCAGATGCCGCCCTGGACGACGAAGGCGATGACCGCGGCGCGGCGAATCACGAGCGCCACGACGGGATCGAGGTCGAGCACGAGCGAGGCGGCGAAGAGCGCGACGAAGAGGATGAGGCCGAACTTCGTCTCGCCGAGCAGGTCCGCGACGAGATCGTCGATCGACGTCCGCGTCTGGCTCGCGAAACGCGCGAACGCCCGCAGCGCGTAGCGTTCGAGCAGCCACAGCGCGAGGGTCGTGACGGCGTAGATGCCGGCGGCGATCAGCCAGGCCGACAGCGTGTTTCCGTAGATCGTCTGGTCCAGGCCCATGCCTCGAACTCCAGTGTCTGTCCCGGGGTGGTCGGTTGCGTTGGGGCGGTCAGTTGTCCTGGGGCGATCCGGCGAGTTGCTCCAGAATCTCCGCGACGTCGGTCGTGGGACGCCGGCACGCGAAGCCGGTGCAAACGTACGCCGTCGCCTTCCCGTCCAGGAGATCGTGCGGGGCGCTGAAGGGCGCGATCTCCGCGAGCGCTTCCGCCACCGGCCCGCCGGACGCCGGCGGGGTGCCCGCCGGCTTGAAGAGGACGGCCGTGCGGGGCCCGTAGCGGTCGGCGAGCGCGGCGAGCATGCGCCGCGTGCCGGGGTCGCCGGGGTCTCCCGTCACTACGACTTCCTGCGCCGGGCCCAGGGCGAGATCGAGCGCGACGAGCGACATCGTGTGGGCGGAGGGCGCGCCGCCGACGGGACCGGCGAGCGCCCCGCGCAGCGCCTCCGCCCGGTCCAGGAGTTCGAGGTCGCCCGTGAGCCGCCCGAGCCGGAGGAGCACGTACCACGTCGTCGCGTTGGCCGAGGGCGTGGCCCCGTCATACAACTCCTTCTGCCGGACGGGCACGTCGGTCTGCGTCGCGTCCACGTTGAACACGCCGTGCCGGTCGGGGTCCCAGAAGCGCTCCAGGAGCGGGTCCAGCAGATCGCGCGCCGCCCGAAGCCAGCGCGGGTCGAACGTCGCCCCGTACAGTTCGATCAGCCCCCAGATCAGGCAGGCGTGGTCTGCCGCGCCCGCGGAGATGGCCGATTCCCCGTCCCGGTAGCGGTGCAGCAACTGCCCCTCCCCGTCGCGCAGCCGCCCGAGGACGAAGTCCGCCGCCCGCGCCGCCGCCCCGACGAGCGATTCGTCGCCGAAGGCGAGGCCGCTCCGCGCCAGCGCCGCGATCATGAGCCCGTTCCAGTCCGTCAGAATCTTGTCGTCGAGCAGCGGGCGCTCCCGCGTCGTTCGCTTCTCGAACAGGACGCGGCGCGCCTCCTCCAGGCGTTTCTCGACGTAGTCGGCGTCCTCCCCGAGTGCCGCCGCGATCTCGGCGGGCGTCTCACCGGCGTGCAGGATGTTCTCGCCGGTCCGGAGCCCCGACGCCTCGTCCGCGAAGTTGCCGCGCGCCTCGATCCGGAAGGCGCGCCGCGCAAGGCCGGCCACGTCCTCCCCCAGCGCCGCCGACAGCACCTCGTCGAACTCATCCCGCGTCCACACGTAGAACGCCCCTTCGCGCCCCTCGCTGTCCGCGTCTTCTGCGGAATAGAAGCCGCCCTCCGCGTCCGTGAGGTCGCGCGCCACGTATTCGTAGATCTCGCGGGCCACCGTCCGGTGCGCGTCGTCGCCCGTCATCTGCCACAGCTCCGTGTAGGCCATGGCGAGCAGCGCCTGGTCGTACAGCATCTTCTCGAAGTGCGGGACGAGCCAGCGGGCGTCCGTCGAGTAGCGGTGGAATCCGTACCCGACGTGGTCGAAGACGCCTCCCCGCCTCATGGAGACGAGCGTCTTCTCCACCATCTCCACGCCGCGCCTGTCGCCGGTGCGGTCGCTCCAGCGCAGGAGGAAGAGGAGCTGGTGCGGCGCCGGAAACTTCGGGGCCCGGGAGAACCCTCCCTGGTGGGGGTCGAACCGGGCCCGCAGCTCGCCGAAACCGCGGCGGAGCGCCTCTTCGTCGAGCGCGCCCGCCCCGGAACCCAGCCCGCGGACCTCGACCTCCCGGATGGCCGCCAGCGCCGAGGCCCCCGCCGCCTCGACATCCTCACGCCGCTCCCGCCACAGCTCCGCGAGCCGGGGCAGCAGTTCCAGCATCCCCGCCCGCCCGGCCATGCTCTCGCGCGGGAAATAGGTTCCGGCGAAGAAGGGCTGCTTGTCCGGCGTCATCACGATCGTGAGAGGCCATCCCCCCTGCCCCGTCATGAGCTGGCATGCCGTCATGTAGACGCCGTCGATGTCGGGACGTTCCTCCCGGTCCACCTTGATCGACACGAAGTCGCGGTTGAGGAGCGCCGCCACGTCCTCGTCCTCGAAGGACTCGCGCTCCATGACGTGACACCAGTGGCAGGTCGCGTAGCCGATGGAGAGGAAGATCGGACGGTCCTCGGCCCGGGCGCGCGCGAAGGCCTCCTCGCCCCACGGAACCCAGTCCACGGGATTGAAGGCGTGCTGGAGAAGGTAGGGACTCTTCTCCTGCGCGAGTCGGTTTGCCCGGCCGGCGGGGCGGGAACGGGTATCAGGCATGGGATTGGCCCCCCAGGGGTCGAACCTGGATCATCGGCTCCAAAGGCCGGTGTCTTGCCATTAGACGAGGGGCCAGAGGCGCCGAAGATGGCGCGATCCGGCCAGCGGCGTCAAACCGCGCCGACGCCCCGGATGGGCCTCGGACAGGCCTCGGGTTGGCCTCGGATTGGCCTCGGATTGGCCTCGGAATTGGCCCCCGATGGGGCTCAGACGGGGAGTGTGACGTCCAGAATTCGGAGGCCGTCGGCACCCCCGCGGGCGGCCAGCGCGCGGCGGGCGCGGGCGCGTTCCGTCTCGTCGCGGAAGATCGCGAACAGCGCCGAGCCCGATCCCGTCAGTGCGGCCACCGCCGGGTCGCACGACCGAAGTTGATCGAGGAGTTCCGACAGTTCGGGGTGCCTGGCGAGGACGGGCGCCTCGAGGTCGTTCCGGGCCAGGCGCTCGAGCGATTCCCACTCCGCCAGCCGCGTCGCGCCGGGAAACACCGAGGCGCCTCCGGCGTCCGCCTCCGTCCTCCCGAGCCAGCCGTACGCCTCCGGCGTGGAAACGTGGATGCCGCCGCAGACCAGCAGCGCGGGACGGGGCCGCGGCGGTCGGAGCGGGAGCAGCCGGCGGCCGCGCTCCCAGCCCAGCGCCATCGGGACGTCGAGAAGGGCGAAGGGCACGTCGCTGCCGATCTCGCCGGCGATGTCGATGAGTTCCCGCGTCTCCAGGCGGGGCCAGCGGTCCGCGAGGAGGCGGAGTGTCGCGCCCGCGTCCGCGCTTCCGCCCCCGAGTCCGCTCCCCATCGGGATGCGTTTCGTGAGGTGGATGTGCACGGCGGGCCGCGCCCGTCTCCGGAAGGCACGGTCGAGAAACGCCCCGGCGGCCTGCCAGCACAGGTTGTCGGAGCCGTCGGGTACGCCGTCCGCCAGCGGTCCATCGACGGAGAGGGTGACGCCCCGTCCGGCCCCCCTCGACGCGGCTCCTTTCGGGCGGGCTTCGCGGGTGTCGGACTCCGAGAGCGTCACGGTGTCGGAGAGGCTCGTGCGCGCGAGCACGGTCTCGACGCCGTGAAAGCCCGTTTCGTCGCGGGCGAACACGCGCAGGCGCAGGTTGACCTTCGCGTGCGCCTCGGCCGTCCCGATCTCTCCGGCGCCCGCCGCCTCTCCAGCCCTCGTCACGCCGAGGTCTCCGGGGGCGAGGGCTCCGGGGCCGGCGGCTTGCCCCGCCCGAATTCCTTCCGGCTGATCCCCAGGCGTCGCATGTACCAGATCCCCAGCACCGTGATCGGCAGGAAGGTGAGGATGTGGTATCCCGCGGCGAAGCTGATGATTCTCGCGGGCTCGATGTGGTGGAGTTCGAGCGCGACGCGGGCCGCGGTCTCGAACGGTCCGAAGAACCCCGGCGTCGACGGGATCGCGACGGCGAAGCTGATCGTCGTCTGGAGGACGAGCGCGCCGAGGAACCCGGGCGTGAGGATCCCGAAGGCGAGGAAGCCGAGGAAGAACGAGAAGGCGTTCCAGGCCCACACGGCGAACGACCACAGCATCGCGCGGGCGAAGACGTGCGCGTGGCGCAGCGCCCCGAGGCCGTCCACGAACGCGGAAAGCACGTCCATGACCCGGTCGGCGACGCGGTCGGGCGCGACCCGGTGGAACCATGTGGCCGCGAGCCGGAGGAAGCGATCCGGAGAGCGGACGAGCAGCGCGAGCGCAAGCAGGCTCGCGGAGACGAGGATGACGCCCACTGTGAACAGGTCCCGCAGCGTCCCGGAAGCGGCTTCGTCGACCCCGACGATGAAGAAGGCGGGGACGAGAAACACCATGAGCACGATCGCGTCGAGCAGGCGCTCCACGACGAGCGAGGCGAGCGCGGCGCTCAGGGGCACGGGGGTGATCCGCGACAGCGAGTAGGCGCGGGCGAACTCTCCGAGCCGGCCGGGCAGGACGTTGTTCGCCATAAAGCCGATGCACACGGCCGCGTAGCGCGAACCGAACGGCAGGTGTCCGTTCGAGGCGCGGAGGAGGATATCCCACCGGATCGCCCGGAGGTTGAAGGTGAGCGTGGCGACGACCGTCGCGGCGATCAGGAGCCAGACGTTCGCCTCGCCCAGGTGCCTCAGGAGTTCGGCGGCCGAGACGTCCCGCAGCGCCCAGACGAGGAGCGCGACGGAGACGAGGACGCCGATGAGGACTGTGAGACGGCCTCTCACCCGCGCGCCTCGCGCACGAGTTCCGACATCTCGAGCACCGCGCGCTCCAGCCCCACGAGCACCGAGCGGCTCACGATCGAGTGGCCGATGTTCAGTTCCTCGCACTCGGCGATCGCCGCCACCGGCTGCACGTTCTCATAGGTGAGCCCGTGTCCGGCGTGCACGCCGAGGCCGGCGGCCTCGGCCCGGGCCGCGGCATCCTCCAGCCGCGCGAGTTCGCGATCGGCGTTCGCCTGGTCCGGGGCGTTGGCGTACTCGCCGGTGTGGAGTTCGATCGCGGCGGCGCCCGCCTCGGCCGAGCCGTCGACGGCCGCGGGGTCGGGGTCAATGAAGAGCGACGTGCGGATCCCGGCGCCCTGCAGCCGCGCCACGGCGGCGGCGATGCGGGCCGGATCGGCGGACAGGTCCAGTCCGCCCTCCGTCGTGAGTTCCTCCCTCTTCTCGGGGACGAGCGTGGCCTGGGCCGGCCGCCACCGTTCGGCGAGGGCAAGCACCTCCTCCTCGGCCGCGAGTTCGAGGTTCACGAACGTGCGGACGGTCTGCAGCAGCAGTTCCACGTCGCGGTCCTGGATGTGCCGGCGGTCCTCGCGGAGGTGCACGGTGATCCCGTTCGCTCCGCCCAGTTCGGCGAGCACGGCGGCCCGCACCGGGTCGGGTTCGTCCGTGCCGCGCGCCTGCCGGACCGTCGCCACGTGATCGATGTTCACGCAGAGCCGGCAGTCGACCAGATGCGAGAAGCTGCTGTTCGCCATGATGTGCTCCCGTTTTCGACTCGACCGGCCGCCGCGTCAGGCGGCGTCGGCCCGCTCCACGGCCAGGCCGCTCTCGCGCCAGCGGCCGGCCACCCCGGCGGGCACGCGGGCCACGATGACCACGCACCCGGCTTCGTACGCGCGCTCCAGCACTTCGCCCTCGCGGTACGCCTCGGCGAGCCGCGCGCCGTCCCCGGCGGGGAGGCTCACCCGTACGGTCTCGAGGCGGGCCCGCATCGCGGCCTGAAGAGCCTCGCGCAAGGGCTGCAGCCCGTCCCGCTCCACGATCGAGGTCAGTACGTGCGGCCGGCCGTCCGCCGCCGCCCGCTCGCGCAGCGCCCGCTCCTCCTCGTGCGTGAGCCGGTCGACCTTGTTGAAGACCTCGATCACCGGACGGTTCGCCACGCCGGCCTCCGCCAGCACGCCCTCCACGGCCTCGCGCTGCGCGTCTCTGCTCGGCGACGAGGCGTCGATCACGTGCAGCAGGAGGTCGGCCTCCGCGAGTTCCTCCATCGTCGCCCGGAAGGACGCCACGAGATGATGCGGCAGCTTCCGGATGAACCCGACCGTGTCGGTGAGGAGGATCGGACCGGGACCTTCGAGATCGCAAACCCGGGTCGCCGAGTCCACCGTCGCGAACAGCCGGTCCTCCACGAAGACGTCCGAGCCCGAGAGCGCGCGCAGGATGGAGGATTTACCCGCGTTCGTATAACCCGTGAGCGCCACGGTGAACTGCTCGCTTCGCGCCCGGCGCTGCGTGACGCGCGCCCGGGCAATGTGGTCGAGCTTGCGCCGCAGACGGGCGAGGCGCCGGTCGATCAGCCGGCGGTCCGTCTCAATCTGCTGCTCTCCGGGCCCACGCGCGCCGATGCCGCCGCCCTCCCGCGAGAGGTGGGTCCACATCCGCTTCAACCGCGTCCGCAGGTACTGGAGCTGGGCGAGTTCGACCTGGAGCTTCGCCTCCGAGGTCCTGGCCCGGAGCGCGAAGATGTCGAGGATGAGTTCGGTCCGGTCGAGCGCGCGCACGCCGAGCGCCGCTTCGAGATTCGCGCCCTGGGCGGGCGTGAGTTCCTCGTCGAAGATGGCGAGCGTCGCGTCGTGCTCCCGGAGCGTCCGCCCCAGGCGTTCGACCTTCCCCTTGCCGATGAAGGTCGAGGCGTTCGGCTTGCGCAGGCGCTGGATGACCGCGCCCCGGACATCGGCTCCCGCCGTGCCCGCGAGGCGGGCGAGTTCCTCGAGGTGTTCGTCCACCGTCTCCTGGGGCATATCGAGGGGCGGCGCGCCCACGAGAATCGCGCGTTCCGCCACCCGGTCCGACGTCACTCTGTCGATCGATGCTCCTCCATCGTCTCGGTGTCCGTCCCGGTTCCCGCCTCTCCCCCGGGACGCGCTTCCGCCGCGGCCCGCGCCCGGCTGCCGCGAATCGCTTCGAGCCGGCGCCTCGCGTTCACCTCCCAGCCGCGCTCGACCGGATCGTACCAGCGGCGTCCGCGCAGCGACTCGGGAAGGTAGGACTGGGCGGCCACGCCGTCTTCCTCGTTGTGATCGTAGCGATACCCCGATCCGTATCCGAGTTCCTTCATGAGCCGCGTGGGCGCGTTCCGGATATGGAACGGGACGGGCTCGGCCGGCGTTTCGCGCGCCGCGCGGGCGGCACCGCCGAAGGCCTGGTAGACCGCGTTCGATTTCGGGGCGATGGCCAGGTACGTGACCGCCTGGGCCAGCGCCAGATCTCCCTCGGGGCTGCCGAGAAAGTGGTACGCGTCCCGCGCCGCGATCGTGACCGCCAGCGCGCCGGGATCCGCGAGTCCAATGTCCTCGGCGGCCATGCGCACGATGCGGCGGGCGAGGTACATGGGATCCTCGCCGCCGTCGAGCATCCGCGCGAGCCAGTAGAGCGCGGCGTCCGCGTCCGAGCCGCGCACGGCCTTGTGCAGGGCGGAGATGAGGTTGAAGTGCTCCTCGCCCGACTTGTCGTACCGCGCGAACCGTTTCTGGAGCGCCGCCGCCACGTGATCCTCGGAGACCGCGGGGACACCGTCCACGCCGGCCAGGTCCGCCGCCGTCTCGAGGGCGTTCAGGGCGCGGCGGGCGTCCCCGTCCGATTCGGTCCCGAGCCGGGCCAGGGCGTCCTCGTCGATGGAGAGGCCCGCGTCTCCGAGTCCACGCTCCCGGTCGCGCAGCGCGCGGGCGCAGATCTCCGCGACGTCTTCCGGCGCCAGCGGTTCGAGGACGAAGACCCGCGTGCGGGAGAGGAGCGGGCCGACGACCTCGAAGCTGGGGTTCTCCGTCGTGGCCCCGATGAGGGTGATGGCGCCGCGCTCGACGTGCGGGAGGAGGGCATCCTGCTGCGCCCGGTTGAAGCGGTGGATCTCATCGACGAAGAGGACGGTGCCCCGGCCGGTCGCGGCGCGGCGCGCCTTCGCTTCCTCCAGGACGCGGCGGACGCGGGGGATCCCATCGGTCACGGCGGAGAAGGGGATGAACGTGGCCTCCATCCGGCTGGCGAGCAGCCCGGCGAGGGTGGTCTTACCCGTGCCGGGCGGACCCCAGAAGATGAGGCTCGGGACGCGCCCGCTCTCGATGAGCTGGCGCAGGGGCCGGCTCTCGCCGACGAGCTTCGGCTGTCCAACGAACTCCGCCAGCGTGCGCGGGCGCATGCGGGCGGCGAGCGGCGAGTCGGCCAGGCCCGCGTCCCGGGACCGGGCGGCCCCCGGCCCACCGGCGTCCGCCGGCGCGGCGTGCGGTTCCGCCTCGCGCGGTTCCGCCTCGGGGAACAGGCTCGGCTCGTCTGTCATCGGCGTCCGTCATCGGCGTCGGGCAGCCCGTTGCCGGCGGCGTGCGCGTCGGGGGGGCGCGACGCCTCGGCGAGCGAGCCGATCTCGATCAGCCGGCGGGCCTCTTCGAGCAGCAACTCTCGCTCGTTGCGGCTGGGGTCCTCAATGACCTGTTCGAGCAACTCTTCGAGCAGCATCCGAACGATCGGGCCCGGCGACATGCCGAGCGCGAGGAGGTCGTCTCCCTTTACCGCGAGACCTGCCAGGTCGAGGGCCGGATCTCCCTCGCGCTCCTCCCGGACGCGCTCCCGGGTCGCCTCCAGGTAACGCTCCGCCCGCGTCTCTCCCGCGGCGCGAGCGACGGCGAAGTGTAGTTCGAACAGGTCCTCCCAGGCGTCGCCGACCGATGCGAGCCAGCGACGGTGCTCCGCCGCGGAGTCCAATGCGCCCACGAAGGGGAGGTACAGCTTGGCAAGCCGCGCGATGTAGCGGCGGTCCGCGTTGGAGAACTTCAGGCGTGAGAGGAGCGACTCGGCGGCTTCGGCCCGCCCCTCGGGCGTTTCCGACGCGGATACGAGCAGACTCGCGAGGCGTACGTTCGCGGCGTGCGCCGGGGCCGCATCGACGGCGCCGAGCGCAGACTTCCACGCGTCGCCGGGGGCCGCCAGCCCCACGAACTCCGGGTACCAGTGGCCCAGCGCCCCGCAGTCCGCGTACAGCTCCAGGGCGGCCGAGGGCTTCGGATCTGCCATGACCTTGAGCAGCTCTTCGCGCACGCGCTCGGCCGACAGCCCGGACAGGCCGTCCACGGCCTCCCGCATCGCCTCGTCCGTGCGGGCCTCGATCGCCCACTCGAAGCGCCCCGCGAACCGGAAGCCGCGCAGGACGCGCAGGTAGTCCTCGCGGAAGCGCGCCTCGGGTTCTCCCACGGCGCGCAGGATCCCGTCCTCGATGTCCTCCGCGCCGTCCCAGTCGTCGCGCACCTCGCCGGAGGCGGGCCGCCAGGCGATCGCGTTCGCTGTGAAGTCCCGGCGGCTCAGGTCCTCCCCGATGGAGTCGGCGAAGGCCACCCGCGCGTGGCGGCCATCCGTCTCGACATCGCGCCGGAAGGTCGTCACCTCGTAGCCGTCGTCCCCGTCGAGCACCTTCACGGTCCCGTGCGACACGCCGACCGGCACGGTCCTCGGAAAGAGGCGCATGACGTCCTCCGGCCGCGCGTCCGTCGTGAGGTCCTCCCAGTCATCCGGCTCGGGCAGCTCGGGCACCCGGCCGATCTGACGGACGTAGGCGTCGCGGATCGCACCGCCCACGGCCCAAGCCTCGAAACCCGCGGCTTCGAGCCGTTCCGCGGTGCGGGAGAACCCGGGCGACGGGGAGAATCGGCCCGGATCGATCGCGCTCACGGCATTCTCAGCCGCACAGCACGCTGCCGCCGTTCACGTTGAGGATCTCTCCCGTGATGTGCCGGGCCGCGTCGGAGAGGAGGAAGCAGATGGGCCCGGCGATGTCCTCAGCCGTGGCGACCCGCCCGAGCGGAATGAGGGCCAGCGCGGCCTGCCCGGCCTCTCCCTGGAGCGCCGGCGAAGACATGTCCGTGTCGACCCAGCCGGGGGCGACGGCGTTCACGTTGATCGACCTCGGACCGAGTTCGGTCGCCACCGACTTGCAGAAGGCGTTGATCGCGCCCTTCGACGCGGCGTAGTGGCTGTGCTCCGCCTCTCCCCGCTGCGACGCCGTCGAGGAGACGAGGACGATTCTCCCACCCGCCTGCAGGCGCAGCGCCGCTTCCCGCGTGCTCGCGTAGATCGACGTGAGGTTCGTCTCGATCATCCGTCGCCACTCGTCCGCCTCAAGCGACTCGAGGGGCCGCGCGTCAACGTTCCAGATGCCGGCGTTGCCCACGAACCCATCGAGTCCGCCGAACTCGGCGTCGGCGCGCTCGAACAGCGGCCGACACTCCGCGGGGTCGGCCAGGTCCGCACCGGCGCACCAGTGGCGCCCGTCCGGGGCGAGCGAATACGCCTCTTCGACCGCGCTCCGCCCCTCGGCCTCCGCTCGGTGGTAGGCGACGCCGACGGACGCGCCCGACGCCGCGAGGCACCGCACGGCGGCGCGTCCGATGCCGCGCGAACCTCCGGTGACGAGCACGCGCTTGCCCGCGAGACCGGGCAACCCCGGCACCGTGAATGTCATTCCGTCATCTCCTCCTGGTTTTCTTCATTGAATCGTTCGCCGATCAGCCCACCCGGACCGATCCTCGCAGCGAGTTCGCTTGCCTGCGCGGCGCTCCCTCCCAGGGCCGGATCCGCGGAGGCTTCGAGCGCGTAGGTGAGAATTGCGTCTGCGGCGAGCAGGGTCACCGCCTCGGCGCGGGTGGCCTCGCCCTCGGTCGCCGCCGCCAGCGCGTCGAGTGACGCTTGGACAAGCCCATCTTCGCCCTCCGCCAGACGCGCCCGAACCAGCGGCCACACCGCTTCCGCCAGCTCCCGCGGCGCGCTCTCGAGCCGCCGCGCGAGCCACGTCTCGAGCGTGAGGGCGCCGCTGTCGGCCGGCACGTCAGCCACCGGCCAGGGCGGGAACCCGCTCGGAGGCCCAGGCCCTCGCCGCTCCAAGCCCGTCTTCCGTCCGCGACGGATCGCCCACGCCGCCCTGCGCGAAGCGCGCGCCGCCGCCGCCGCCGGAACCCGTCGCCCGGCTCGAGACGCGGACGAGGTCGCCCGCCTTCACGCCGAGTCGGATGAGGTCGTCCGAGACGACCGAGATGAACGCGTGCCGGTCTTCGTCCGGGAACACGACGTGAACGACGGCGGCGCCCGATCCCATCCCGCCGCGCAGGCGGTCGCCGAGCACCCCGAGGTCCGTGCCCGCCGGCACCTCCAGGCGCCCCGACACGAAGCGGGCCCCGTTCGCGTCCGCTGCACCCGTCGCACCGGTGCCGGCGAGCAGCGTCTCCAACTGTTGCTCCGCCGCGTCCCCTCTCCGCCCCCGAACCTCTTCGGCGAGGGCGTCGTGTTCTTCGAGGAGCCGGTCCATGCGGGCCGCCAGATCCGCCGGCTGGCAGCGCAGCCGCACCGCAAGCTCCGTCAGGAGCCGATCCCGCTCGAGTTCGCGCCGGTAGGCCCCCTGCCCCGTCACCGCTTCGACGCGCCGGATCCCCGCCGCGACGCCCGTCTCGGACACGATCCGGAACGTCCCGATCTGTCCCGTCGTGCGGACATGCGTGCCGCCGCACAGCTCCAGGCTGAGCCCCGGAACCTCGATCACGCGCACGATGTCCCCGTACTTCTCGCCGAACAGGGCCATCGCCCCGGCCGCGATCGCCTCGTCGTAGCCCCGCTCAGACGCGTCGACGTCGTGGTTTCCGAGGATCGCCTCCGTCACGTCCGCTTCGATGTCCGCCCGTTCCTCCGGGGTCAGCGGACCCCGGTGGCTAAAATCGAAGCGCAGCCGGTCCGGAGCCACGAGCGATCCGGCCTGCTGCACGTGCTCGCCCAGCCGGTTGCGGAGCGCGGCGTGCAAGAGGTGCGTCGCCGTGTGATTCCGCTCCGTCTCGCGCCGCGACGGATCTACCTGCGCGGACACGTAGTCCTCGACCACGCTGTCGGCCTCGAGAAGCGAGCCTTCGGCCAGCGACCCGGCGACAACGGTCCGCCCATCCGCGTCCAAAACCGTGGAGATGTCGACCGCCCAGCCGTCCCCGACGACGCGCCCGGTATCGGAGACCTGCCCCCCGCTCTCCGGGTAGAAGGGATTCCGCTCCAGCAGGAACGCGTGCTGCCCGTCGCCCGACCAGCGCCGGCAGTCGGTTTCGATTTCGAGGTCCGAGTAGCCCACGAACTCCTGTTTCGCGTCCCCGCTGGACGGGATGACCGTGAGATCGCCCCCGAATCCCGCGCCGGCGGTGACACCGCCCTTCAACTCCACGACGCTGCGCGAACGAGTGCGCTGCGCCTCCAGCGCCTCGTTGAAGCCCCTCCAGTCGACGTCGTAGCCGCGTTCGCGGGCGATGAGGCCGGTGAGGTCCTCGGGGATGCCGTATGTGTCCTTGAGCTTGAAGGCGACATCGCCGGCGACGGTGCCCGAGCCTCCCTCCGGCATCGCGCGGTCGATCTCGCGCATGCCGCCCTCGATCGTGGAGAGGAAGAGTTCCTCCTCCGCCCGCGTCGTGGAGAGCAGGTGCTCGCGCCGCGCCTCAAGTTCGGGGAAGGTGGCCGACATGCGATCCGCCACGACGCCGACGAGATCGTGCAGGAGCGGGTCGCGCCGGCCGAGCAGCCAGTAGTGCCTGACCGCCCGGCGCAGGATCCGCCGCAGCACGTATCCCCGCTTCTCGTTCGAGGGGAAGACGCCGTCGGCGAGCAGGAACGCGACGGCCCGGGCGTGATCCGCGAGGACGCGGAAGGCGACACCCTCCTCCCAGTCTTCCGGCGCCCGCGAATACTCGATCCCGAGCCCCTCCTCCGCCGCTTCGATGATCGGGAGGAAGAGGTCCGTGTGGTAGTTCGTTCCCACGCCCTGCAGCAGCGCCGCGATGCGCTCGAGTCCGGCGCCCGTGTCGATCGAGGGCGCGGGGAGCGGCGTGTCCGTGCCGTCCGGCGCGCGGTCGAACTGCATGAAGACCAGATTCCAGAACTCGATGATCGCGTCCGCCTCGCCCGCTGCCTCGAACTGCGCGTCAGTGATGCGGTCGTCGCGGTCCGTCCGCAGGTCGTAGTGCAGTTCCGAACAGGGACCGCACGGACCCGTGTCGCCCATCTGCCAGAAGTTGTCCTTGTCCCCCATGCGCCGGATCCGCGACTCCGGGATCGAGGTCCGCTTCAGCCAGAGCTTGAACGCGTCGTCGTCGTCGTGGTGGACCGTGGCCCACAGGCGGTCGGGCTCCAGGCCGAGATCGCCGGTCACCCACTCCCAGGCGAAGTCGATCGCATCGCGCTTGAAGTAGTCGCCGAAGGAGAAGTTCCCGAGCATCTCGAAGAAGGTGTGGTGGCGCGCGGTCCGCCCCACTTCCTCGAGATCGTTGTGCTTGCCGCTCACGCGGAGGCATTTCTGCGACGTGACGGCGCGCGGAGGGCTCGGGCGCTCCGTCTCCCCGGTGAAGATGCCCTTGAACTGCACCATCCCGGCGTTCGTGAACATGAGGGTCGGGTCATCCGCCGGGACGAGCGGGCCGCTGGGCAGATGCTTGTGCCCCTGCCGCTCGAAGCAGGAGATGAAACTCCGTCGGAGTTCGTCCGCCTTCATCCTGTATCCTCAGCCTGCCAGTTGACCTCGATCCAGGCGCGGATGCTGCCCGCGGCGAACCCGCGTCTGGCCAGGTAGTCGAACAGCCGTCGTCGCGCCTTTGCCGGGTCCGCCCCCGTCAGCCTCCGCGCCCGGGCCGTCGCGACGCGCTGGAGCAACTCCTCGTCCGTCGCGCCCTCCTCCGCCATCGCTTCGCGGATGCCGCGATTCGCATCCTCCCGCGAGACACCCCGGGAGAGAAGGTCGGACTGCATGCGACGGGTTCCACAGGGCCGGAGCCGGATACGGTCCCGCGCGAAGCTGGCAGCGAACTGCGCGTCGTCGAGATACCCCAGCGCCGCGAGACGTTCCAGTGCGTGTTGAATCGCCGCCGGGTCGATCCGGTCCCGCCGCAGCCGGCGTTCCACTTCCCGGCGACTCCTCGGGCGCACGGAAAGGTAGCGCAGCCCGACCGACATCGCTTCGGCGCGGCCGCCCGCGGCCTGGACCGCCTCAAGTTCCGCGGACCCGAGCCGGAGCCCGACATCGAGCCGAAGTCTGTGGACCTCCTCGTCCGGAAGCCGGCAGAGGAAAACGCCGTCCAACTGGACTTCGGTCCAGCCGGAACGGCGTTTGACCGGGACGAGGCCGGTGATCTCGCTATTCAGCTCCGGGCGGCCTGCGTCGAGGGCGGCCGGGAGTTCTTCGACCCTTCCTTTTCCGCACCCGCTCCCGCCGCGGCGTCGGCCGTGTCCGACTCGGGGATCGTCATCCCGAGTTCTTCGCGGATCCGGGCCTCGATCTCTTCGGCGATGTCCGGATTTTCGCGCAGGAAAGTCTTCGAGTTCTCGCGCCCCTGTCCGAGCCGGACGTCTCCGCCGTACGAGTACCAGGCGCCCGCGCGACTCACGATGCCGATGCTCTCGCCCATGTCCACGAGCAGACCTTCCCGGCTCACGCCCTGGTTGAACATGATGTCGAACTCGGCCTGCTTGAACGGAGGCGCGCACTTGTTCTTGACGATCTTCACGCGCGTCCGGCTGCCGACGAGGTTGTTCCCTTCCTTGATGGAGGCGATCCGGCGGATGTCGAGCCGGAGCGAGGAGTAGAACTTCAGCGCCCGGCCGCCCGTCGTGGTCTCGGGGTTCCCGTACATGACGCCGATCTTCTCGCGAATCTGGTTCGTGAAGATGACCGCGGTGTTCGAGCGCCCGATCGCACCCGTGAGCTTGCGGAGGGCCTGCGACATCAGCCGCGCCTGAAGGCCGACGTGCGAGTCGCCCATCTCTCCTTCGATCTCGGCTCGCGGCACGAGCGCGGCGACGGAATCCACGACGATGACGTCGAGCGCGCCGGAACGGACGAGGACTTCGGCGATCTCGAGCGCCTGCTCGCCCGTATCGGGCTGCGACACCAGCAGGTTTTCGACATCGACGCCCAGCTTCTGCGCGTACCCCACGTCGAGCGCGTGCTCGGCGTCGATGAACGCCGCCACGCCTCCATCCTTCTGCGCGTTCGCGATGACGTGCAGGGTGAGGGTGGTCTTGCCCGAGGACTCCGGACCGAAGATCTCCGTGACGCGAGACCTCGGGATGCCGCCGATCCCGGTACTGTGGTCCAGGTTGATCGCCCCCGTCGAAATCGCCGGGATCCGCACCCGCGCTCCTTCGGTTCCGAGCCGCATGATGGCTCCCTTGCCGTGGGCCCGTTCGATCTGGTTGAGGGCCACGGACAACGCCTTCTTCTGTTCCCGATCCATCTCCACACCCATTTCACGCTCTCCCGATTCCGAAGGGTCCGCAGGGCCGATGCCGGGGATGTCGGTCACCCGCCGCGACGGAAATTGACGATACCACGCCGGATGACCTTTCGCAATTTCTTCGGTTTTGCTCCAACCGCGAAATCCGGCCTTCCAAAACCAGGATGGAACGACATCTCAACGGGGCTTCAAGAGCGCGGATCGGGTGCCGCTCGCGCGAGCCTGCGCGTCAGAGGATGAGCCGGTCTACTGTGACGTTTCCTGGCAGCAGCCGCGGCGCGGGGGCGCCGTCGTTCCTAGGAGCCGTCACCGGTCGTTTTCGGCGGCGGGTTCAGCCAGCCCTCGATGATCCCTTCGACCCTCGCCAGCCGTTCCCCGAGCTGCGCCAGGTTCCGGGAAAGCCCGACGTAGGCTCCGCCGACCGCGAGGGCGACGGTGAGGATCACGGCAACCGTGTCTACGCTGATCACGACGACAAACCTCCTGATTCGGAACCGCCTGCTCATCCCAACGTGTACACCCGCGATGATCCGGGACGGGATCATCACTCCCTCATCGGAGACCCTGCGCGTTGCGCGACCGACGGTGTCGGACAATCGCCAAGTGGCCGACACTACATAATATAGCTAGCGGTCGGCGGGCCCGCTTGAGGCTGTGGCTGACGGCCGAGACCTGCGACCCCGGCCGAAGAGAGACGCTGGAAACTCAGTCTTGGAGGTCGAATCCGCAGGTGGGGCAGAAGGCTTCGTCGCCAGTCAGGGGGGCGGCGCATTCGGGGCATGGG